>JAPLUP010000131.1 GCA_026397575.1 Candidatus Zixiibacteriota bacterium | reverse complement strand
GCAACCTGACTTTCATTCGTCAATTGGTCACCAAGGGCGACGAGGTCTGGAAAAAATACCTCTTCGTGGGATAGTTCATGGCAAAAAAAGTGATTCTCTCCGGCATGCAGCCGACCGGTCGACTGCATCTTGGCAATCTTGAAGGTGCGCTGGCCAACTGGGTGGCACTGCAAAATGACTACGATATGTATTGTTGCATTGTTGACTGGCACTCTCTGACCGAAAGATACAAAGATTTGGCATCCTTGGATGACGACATCGTGCAGATGGCGATTGACTACCTGGCGGCCGGCCTTGATCCCCACAAGGTCGCGATCTTCATCCAATCACAGGTTAAGGAGCATGCCGAACTGCATCTGTTGCTGTCGATGATCACCCCCACGCCTTGGCTGGAGAGAGTGCCGTCATATAAAGAAAAATCCGAGAAACTCGGACTCGATAGCTACGGCTTCCTCGGCTACGGTCTTCTACAGGCAGCGGACATCCTAATCTACCGCGCCGATTTTGTGCCGGTGGGCAAAGATCAACTGCCGCATATCGAACTAAGTCGTGAAATAGTGCGTCGGTTCAATGGACTCTACGGCGAGGTATTCCCTGAACCGCAGGCCAAGCTGACAAAAGTGCCCGAAGTGCCCGGCACCGATGGCAACAAAATGAGTAAGTCGTACAACAACCAGATTGCGATCGCCGACACTCCGGAAGTCACTACTGACAAGCTCAAGAAGATGTTCACTGACCCTCAGAAACTTCGCAAAGGTGATCCCGGTCGACCGGAGATCTGCCCGGTTTTTACGCTGCACAAGATTTACACGCCGCAGGAACAAGTCCAGATCATTGACCGCACCTGCCGTTCGGGTGAACTCGGTTGCGTTGCCGACAAAAAACACCTTGCCGAAAGCATTAACAAAGCGTTAGAACCTATACGGCAGAAGCGCCGTGAGCTGGAAGCCAATCTCGGCTATGTCAATGATGTGCTGGCGGAAGGCGCCAAACACGCCCGTGTGCGCGCGCAAGAAACGATGGCAATGGTTAGAGAGAAGATGCATCTGCGATGATTGAAGAACAACTGTACGACGATGTTGAAGTAAGCTCGGAGAGTTTTCCGGTCAAGATCGAGGGTTTCGAAGGGCCGCTCGATCTGCTCCTGTATCTGATCCGCAATCAGGAAATCGACATTTACAACATTCCCATCGCCAGGATCACGGGACAGTATCTGGAATACATCAAAGTCATGAAACTGCTCAACCTCGAAATTGCCGGAGAGTATCTTCTGATGGCGGCGACGTTGATTCGCATCAAAGCGCGTCTGCTCATGCCGCGCCATCCCGAGATCGATGGCGAAGACGAGGACCCGCGTGAAGAACTGATCGTGGCGCTGCTGGAATACAAGCGATTCAGAGAAGCCGCCGAGAAAATGACGATCATGGAAGTCAGGGAGCGGCAGATTCTCAAGCGTGGTGATTTCTCCTATCTGAGTAAGGAAGTGCAGGAGACTTTCACCATGGAAGCAACCCTTTACGATCTCGTAAGGGTCTTCAACGATGTGATGAAATCGGCGGCGCAGCAACCGGTGCACGAAGTCCGCAACTATGAGTTGTCAATCGAAGATCAGGTGGAATACATTCTCAAGCTCCTGCAGGATGTTGACCACCTCACTCTTACGGAGCTACTTCTGGCTGATCCCAGCCGCTTTTACTGCGTAGTCACTTTTGTGGCGTTACTGGAACTTATCAAGCTGCAGCGCGTCTCCGCAAGACAGCACCAGCATTTTGGGGAAATCTATGTCGTCCGACTCTGAACAGACCGGTTATACTGAAGAAGAAATCAGCACCATAGAAGCGGTACTGTTTTCATCGCCGCGACCGTTGCCAACCAACGACCTCAAGAAGCTGTTGAGTTCGCGGCATAAAGGTGGTGTGAAGGGCATTGTCGATAAGCTGAATCAGAAATACGCCGAAAACGACAATACCTTTCGCATCCGCGAAATCGCCGGCGGACTGCAATTCTATTTGATTCCCGACTATGCGATTCAGGTCGAAAAATACTTCTCCGTGCAGCGCAACCGCCGCTTGACACCCGCAGGTCTGGAAACGTTGGCAATCATCGCCTACAAGCAGCCGACTACCAAAGGCGAGATTGAACAGATTCGCGGAGTTGCTTCGGACGGCGTAATCCAAACTTTGCTTGAACGTAAGCTAATCAAACCCGCAGGCAGAGCCGAACGGGTTGGCAAACCTCTCCTGTATGCCACGACAACCAATTTCCTCGAATACTTCGGAATCACCAGCCTTGACCAGCTACCCAAGTTGGCCGAGATGTTGCCTCGTCCAACCGGCAGCCCGCTGCAAAAGTCCCTCGACTTTCGTGGGGAGGATATGGTAACCGAGGACGATCCGGCAGAAGCTCAGGAATCCGAAACATAGCCGTGCGCCTGAACAAGTTTCTCAGCCAATGCGGGATTGCCTCACGCCGAGCGGCAGACGAAATGATTGTCGCCGGGAAGGTCTCGGTAAACGGTGAATTGGTCAGCGAACTTGGCCTTGTAATCGATGAAACACACGACAATATCCTTGTCGATGGCAAACCGTGTGTGATACCGGCTGCGCATGTGTATCTGCTGCTAAACAAGCCGCGAGGATTTCTGGTGACGCTAAAGGACAGTTACGGCCGCAAGACAATTAGGAATTTGATCCAAGGCGTGTCGAGCCGGGTCTATCCCGTGGGACGATTAGACTACGACTCCGAAGGGTTGCTGCTCCTTACTGATGATGGCGAGTTGTCCTTTCGACTTGCGCACCCAAGTTACGGTGTCAAAAAGGTTTACAGCGTCCAAGTGAAAGGCAACTTCAGGTCTGAAGACCTCCGCTATTTCTACGACGGAATCCCCCTGGAAGACGGTCACGTCGCTCATGGGCGCGTCAAAATCCTTGAACGGCAGGATGATTCGACGGTACTGTCAATCGAACTGGCCGAGGGGCGGAAGCGGGAGATCAAACGCATGTGCAAGGCAATCGGCTATCCTGTGCTATCGATTCTGCGGGTCAAGTACGATGAATTGACGCTGCATGGAGTGGAATCCGGCAAGTGGCGTTATCTTACTCAAGGGGAAATTGAGAGGTTGCGACGCAAAGTCGGGCTGACTGAGTAGCAGTTCCACCACCGTTTGCCTGCTTCATTTTAGTTGACGATGCGCTTTCAATCAGATTACATATTCCCGTATTATTTGGGTAGTGATAAGATGGTTCATCATACACAGGAGGTCAAAATGCGTCAATTCTTCAGAGTGCTTTTGCTGGCGATCTTGACGGTGGGTCTGGTTGGTATCGCCCAGCCCGCGTCGGCCCAGCTTGGCAGCTTGAAAAAGAAGGTCAAGAACAAAGTTGAAAAGAAGGCAGATGACAAGGTCGATCAGAAATTGGACGAGGCCGTTGACAAAGCCGCCGGCGATGGAGAAAAGTCCGAAGAGGGAAAGGAGGATGCGTCTGCCGACGGCAAGCAGCCTGCGCCCGTAGCCAAGGGTGGTACTGCAACAGCCGAGAGCATGACGCTATTCACCAAGTACGATTTTATTCCCGGCGACAAGGTCATATTCTATGACGATTTGGCCAATGAAGAAATGGGAGAGTTTCCCTCCCGCTGGAAACTTGATCGTGGCGTCTTCGAAATCGTGAAGCAGCACGGCCAGAATTGGATCATGTGCACGGACAAGGGTGCCATCATGCCCAAGATTCCGGTCGGCCCGCTGCCGCCCAAATACACGGTCGAAATGGACTTCTACATCAAAGGTGGCGAAGCTAAACCGCATTGGTACACGATTATGTGGACCAACAACGATGGCGAGGAACTCGGCTATATCAATTGCACTTATGGGAAGAGCGCGCGACTGCGAATCGGCTACAAGGATATTTCCTCCAAAGCGCTGCAGAACCCGCTTTCGGGTGGCAATCATACCATGCGGATTATGGCGACCAAGAC
>JAPLUP010000090.1 GCA_026397575.1 Candidatus Zixiibacteriota bacterium | reverse complement strand
ACGCCCCCGCCGCGATAAACAGCACGTGGTCCGTCCTGACCATGCCGTACTTGGTGCTGACATTTGATCCTTCGACGATCGGCAGTATGTCGCGCTGTACACCTTCGCGTGAGACATCCGGCCCCCCCGTATGTCCTTCGCGATCGGCGATCTTGTCGATCTCGTCTACAAAGATGATGCCAGAATTCTCCGCCCGTTCCAGCGCTTCCAACACGACCTCGTCCATGTCAATCAGCTTCGCGGCCTCTTCCTGTTCCAAATAGCGCCTGGCTTCGGCAACGCTTAACTTGCGCATTTTCTTCTTCTTGGGCATGATTCCGGAAAACATCTCCTGGAAATTGACCCCCAACTCTTCCATGCCCTGCGGCGTGAAAATCTCCACGACCGGGAAACGATTGGCCGGTAGTTCGATGTCTATTTGCCTCTCATCCAAGAATCCACCACGCAGTTGCAGCTTCAGTTTGTCGCGTGTCCGACCGTATTTCTCCTCAGCTTCGTCACTCTCAATCGCCTCATTGCCATGATGTCCGCGCGAGCGCGGCAGTAACATATCCAGGATTCGTTCTTCGGCCAGCTCTTCCGCCTTTGTTTGCACGGTGAAGGTTTTCTCTCTCTTCACCATCTGTACCGACAGTTCCACCAGATCGCGGACCATCGATTCAACATCGCGTCCGACATAGCCAACCTCGGTGAACTTGGACGCCTCGACTTTGATGAAAGGAGCATTGGCTAAATTGGCCAACCGCCGAGCGATTTCCGTTTTTCCGACGCCGGTCGGCCCGATCAGAATGATATTGTTCGGCATGATCTCCTGCCGGATTTCATCCGCGACCGCTTGCCGCCGCCAGCGATTACGCAAAGCTATTGCCACCATGCGCTTGGCTTTGTCTTGGCCGATGATGTATTTATCTAACTCTGTAACGATTTCTTTAGGTTTTAAGTGCTGTTCCAAATCTCCTCCGCAGTCACTCCTGCCGAATGCTGAGTATACGCTCCCACCCAGCCGAAATCAATCTATTTTAGGATCTCGATTGAGATGTGGCGATTGGTATAAATGCAGATATCCGCCGCAATTTCCAGCGATCTTTTGACAATCTGCTCCGCCGACAACTTCGATTCTGCCACCATCGCTCGACAAGCCGCCAATGCATACGGCCCTCCCGAACCGATAGAGACAATACCATCTTCCAGTTCAAGAACATCACCGGAACCGGAAATGACCATGGCATGTTCCTTGTCCATCACCGCCAAAAGCGCCTCCAATTGCCGCAGATACTTGTCTTTGCGCCAGTCTTTTGCCAACTCTACCGCCGCGCGTGGCAGGTTGTCGGGATAATCCTCCAGCTTCGCCTCGAACCGTTCGAACAGCGTAAAAGCGTCCGCGGACGATCCGGCGAAACCGGCTACAATCTTGCCGTCGTTGAGCGTGCGAATTTTGCGCGCTGTTGCCTTGACAATCGTGTCGTCGAAAGTTACCTGGCCGTCACCGCCGATCGCAGTCTGTCCCTTGTGTCTAAGCCCCAGTATTGTTGTTGCCTTGAACATTACTTTCTCCTAAAAGCGCGTGGGTGCGCCTGCTGATATTCTTTCTTGAGGATCGATGTCGTGATGTGCGTGTAGATTTGCGTCGTGCTCACCGACTCGTGACCAAGAAGGTCGGAGATCGCCAGCAGATCAGCGCCGTTGTCCAGGAGATGCGTGGCGAAGGAATGCCGCAGTGCATGTGGTGACAAGCTCTCCCCTTCGCGCAATTTCGCCGTGTACTTCTCGACAATCCTCGCAACCGACCGCGTGCTGATCGGGTTACCGTCTTTGTTGACAAACAACGCTGCCGCCCCGGAGCCAAAAGTTGCATTGCGCATTTCGATATATTGCTGTAGGCGCTGCTTGGCGATTTCGCCGAAAGGCACGACCCGCATTTTGCGTCCTTTTCCCATAACGCGCACGAGTTGGCCGCTGAAATCGAGCTGCCCGTCGGTTAGCGCAGTCAGTTCCGCCAACCGTAACCCGGCTTGATAGAATAGTTCAAGTATGGCGCGGTCGCGATACGCTTGGAAGTCCGATCCCTGTGGCAGATCCATCAGAGTTGCCGCCTCTTCTTCGGTCAAAAACTGCGGCAGCTCCTTGTCAATCTTGAAACCGCTGATGCCGATATCGAAATCCGCCGGAAGCAGACTCTCACGGGAGAGGTAATAGATGTACGCCTTGATCGCGCTCAGTTTACGCGCAATCGATCGGTTCTTAATGCCCTTAGTTTTCAGCCTAAACAGATAATCCCTGATCACCGGATAGAACGACCGCAACAGCGCCTCGCCATCCAGATTCGCCTGCTTGAGGTAGGCCACAAAATCACGCAGATCCCCCGCGTACGCGCGAACCGTATGCGCGGAGTAACGGCGCACATCTCGTAGATAAGCCACGTACTTATCCACCTGGCCAATCAGGACATCAAGCATAGACGAATGTTACGTGAAAGCTATTCCAAGTGCAAGTAAAACGCTTGGTTCGGTTCCGCTGGTCACGCCTACTCGGGGCGTGACTCTCAGCCGAGACTGTAGCCCACCTAGAGCGAAGCGACAGGTGGGTCATTTTGTGTTAGTTCTCACCCGCAGCCGTATTGTCCCACCCGACGCTGCGCTTTGAGTGGGCTACCGAGCTTATTCGACTGATTGCTGGTACGATTTGATCGAGCGCAGTAGCGACTCCTTGTCGAATTCACTTACTCCTTGAGAAAAATACTCCGTCGCTGCAACGAAATCTGGTGGCAGTTCTGGTTTCTGAATATCC
>JAPLUP010000447.1 GCA_026397575.1 Candidatus Zixiibacteriota bacterium | reverse complement strand
CCGACTCATTGCTCACGAAGCTGCCGGCATCCAGATCCTCCAGGTATTCGATACGCAACGAGTCGTTGACGTACCTTGCAGACGAAGTAAAGCTTTCATCGGCGCAATAAGTCGGAGTGGCTGCCATGGGATCACAACCATCGGTTTTGGTGTTGGTCAAGTTGATCGACTCGCCCCAGGTCTCACCCCAGGTGGATGAAGGAGAGACAAATACTTCCTGATTAAAATATCCTTTGTCGGAACAATCGGGATCAGCCGTCGTTCCCAGTTGGCGAGCGTACACCGCATAGAGTAGATCTTTACCCAGCGCGTTCGAATGGCACTGAGTCAGAGTGATTTTGCTGACGTCGTACTCGAACGCCGGGGTATTGCATGCGTTATCGTGATTGTTTGCGTCGAGCACCAAGCTCTTGCAGGTCGGGTTACAACTCGACCAATGGTACAACTTGGCTTCCTGATCCGAGACAGTGTTGGCCAGCGAATCGTAAATATTGCCGATGTAAAGGATGTGGAAGCAGTTGTCGGCGGTGAATAGCACCGACATATCCCCGGCAACACGCTCTAGGGCCCCGGTCGCGAAATTGGTGACGTTCACAGGATCGCCCCAAGTCACGCCAATGTCGTGCGACAAACGATATGCCAAATCGTTGTTTTCGCGATTTCCTTGTCTTGCTAGCGGATAGACGATAACGACATCGTCATTATAAGGAGATGCCGCAACATCGTAACCGGTAGCAGAACAGGAATCGATGAACTTACCGCAGGTACCGTACATGCCACCTTCAAGAATTGTAGAGCTGGATGCGCCCCGGAAGTAGACAATTGCACTGAAACCGGCGCCAGTGTTGCCTTCCGACGCCACAGCGTGGACGACGAGCTTGTTGGCGTCATGATCGGCAGCCGCAACCGGCCAAATGTAGGGCTGGAAAGCTGATCCGGCGTAAATGTTTTCGCAGTTGATTACACCCGCGGGTATGTCTGGGCTGACGGTGTAGAATGCTCCACTACCCGATCCGGCATCCATAGCGTCAGTGGTGGACGAAGTCGCCGATGGACCCCAATGGTAGACCACGAGTCCTACGTCGCCAAAGGCGTCAACCGTACAGAAACGTCCGGGTACCTTGCTCAGAAGGTCTGAGATGCTCTTTTCGGCTGTCAGTGCACCGCCAGGGCCAATGTTCTTGAATGATCTGTAATGCACCGCACGGGTGTTTAGTGAACCTAACACCAGCTTGTGCGTCCAGACCATGTGGACGCGGCCGTCGGAACCAACGGCAATTTGACGGGCCTGGCGCATATTGTGCTGAAGATCATAAGACGTGACCCCAATCTGTATAATGCCTGGCGACATGAAGTAACCCATAGCGGTTTCGCTGGACCCCGGCTTACCGGCAATGTCGCTTGCTGATGACTCAAGTCCCCAATCCGTCAACGGCTGCTGCCGAGAATCCAAAGACACCATATGCGCTTGATTGTTGCCAACATTGTTACCAACGCGTGCCGCATTGGCCCCAAACACAGCAGTTGCCGACGCGATTGCGCACAGAAACAAAATCAGTAACTTGAACCTTTGATACATAAACCCTCCCAAGGAATAGATTACGGTTTGCCTTCTGCCGGCAATGCTTAGCGGCGTAGAAGCCACTTTGATTTCAATACAGCGATTGTTGAGGTGCAGCGCGGAGCCAACACCTCCCTGTGAGACAAGCATTTGTCGCCTTCGCCAACTATTCGACTAAACTTTCATATCAATATAACATCTCAGGTCTCTTTTAGCAACCCCAAACATGCATTCCTTTTTGCATAATTTCATCAGAACACCACCCTCGTGTTGTCGCCAACCACTCTCTCGACATCCCGATTCTATCTTGCGCCGCCATTGTAACTCGCGTACTTTCTATGCCATGTCGTTGTTCGTGATCTTCACCAACGCCTTTGTTGTCGGTCTTTCCGGCGCTGTTATGCCCGGCCCGCTGCTGACCGTCAACATTTCGTCCGCCCTCCGGCGAGGTTTCTGGGCAGGTCCGATCGTGGTGCTCGGCCATGCCCTTGCCGAAATCGGCATTCTTTTTGCCATCTACTTCGGCCTGACTAATTTGGTCAAAGACCCGCGCATTTTCGGGTGGATTGCCGTCATCGGGGGCGCTGCCCTGATTGTAATGGGAGCCATGATGTTCGCTGATCTCATCCGCAAAAAGGTGCGCCTCGAATTTATCAGCCGGAACCAGCAGTCTTCCCGCGCGACGATCATCCTCGCCGGACTGGCCTCAATTTCCTCCCCATACTGGATTCTCTGGTGGCTAACGGTCGGTGCGCTCTTGATATCCCAGTCTCTCCAATTCGGCATCATTGGGCTGTTTGTGTTCTACATAGGACACATTCTTTCCGATCTGGTCTGGTACTCAATCGTCAGCTTCCTGATCGGTTCCGGTAAACGCTATTTCAACAACCTGATTTACCAATCCCTGATCGCGGTCTGCGCCCTATTTCTGATCGCCCTCGGAGTCTATTTCATCCATTCCGCCCAAACCGGCGCTTTCCTGCAACATCTCCAGAAAATCGTCTGAAAACGCCTTCGTCCGGTTTGTCTCTACTACTCTTGCTATTGCCGATTTCCCTTCAGATTCCGTTACACCATTTGACCTTGCTTAACGTCTCTAATCTGTATAGATTGGTAACCCGATTCCACTTAGAGGATTTTGAAGTGAGATGGAGACGATGATAAAGAGACTGATTCCCGTTGTTTTGTCGATTCTCGTGGTGATAGCCGGATGCAGCCGCAAACCGGACGAAGAGCTTCGGGCCCGTATTGGCGATCTGCAGGTGCTCTGTAAAATTGTCGATCAGGCCAACCTGCCGGAAACTTTTCCGGTAACGGTATCGGTCTATTCAGACGTGGCCCGCACGCTTCTGGCAGACACAAAGACGATTACGACCATGAAGGATTCCGTCAACACAGTTGCGTTTACGAAATTGCCGGTGAGTTTCATGTACGTTTATATCACTGTCGACGTAGATTCACTCGCAAGTGCCAGTTGCGAAACCGATCTAACCGTCTACATCAAATTAGACGGCTTGACCATCACGCCTATTCGAGTCCTGACAGTCCGCCCCGGCTACATAGAATGCAGTGATCTGTAGGCCGTCGGATCGATCCGCATTTTACATCGTTTGTGTCTCTAGAATTACGATCCG
>JAPLUP010000237.1 GCA_026397575.1 Candidatus Zixiibacteriota bacterium | reverse complement strand
ATAGTCGTTGTAGGCCTTAAAATTGTCGATATCCAGATAACAGATGGCGAATTGCTGTTTCTCGGCGAGACGCTGTTTTATTTCCTGTTCGATCAAAATCTGTCCCGGCAACTCGGAAGTCGGATTGATTCCGATGTCGCGTTTGGAATTCTCACTGATCATCTTGATGCGCAGTTGGAACAGTTCTCCGTCCCACTCGCCCCAGAGATAGTCGTCTGCGCCCGATTGCAGGCCGAGCTTGATCTCGTCCCGCGTCGGCTCCTTGTGGTAGATCACCGTAGGTATCGTGGCGAGTGACATGTGACCATTGATAGCGCGCACGATGTTAATTGCCTGAGGCAAACCCTGTTTTGGACAAAGTAAAACGAAGTCGATTTTGTGGCGCAGCGCGATTTTGAACAGGTCGCCCAATTCGTGAAAATTGAAGATCAGCGTCTCTTCCCAACCCGGGACTCCCAACACCAGCGAGGTTGCCTCTCCGACTTCGTCGAACAAAGCAATACTGTTGGCGGCACGCCTGACCGGTTTGTTTAGAGGAAAAGTGGTCAGAAAATTCTGTTTGTTAGTGACGACCTCCACTTGTCTTCCTCTCGCGCGGGTGGCATTCCCTATGCACGGACTTCAAGTACGACCGATCCAATTGGGTATAGATCTGCGTAGTACTTATATCGGCATGTCCGAGCATTTCCTGCACAGCGCGCAAAGAGGCGCCGCCGTCAACTAAATGGCTGGCAAAGCTATGGCGGAAAGTATGGGGCGTCACGGACTTGCGGATTCCCGCCGCCAAAACCCGCTTGCGGATTAACTTGGACATTCCCACACTGGAAAACGATTTCCCGAAACGGTTGAGGAACAGCACATCATGGGAATCGTCGCAGACATACTTGGGCCTTTCCTCTTCGAGATAGCGTTTCACATAGTCGGACGCCTCTTCGCCAACCGGCACCAGACGCTCCTTGCCCCCTTTTCCCATAACGCGCAAATGTCCGACTTCAAGGTACAGATTACTCCCTTTCAGGTTGATTACCTCGGACAATCGCAACCCAGAGCCATACAGCAATTCGAGAATTGCCCGATCCCGCAGACCGCCCTGCAGTTTGAGACTGATCTTTGTGAGAATACGATCAATCTCGCGCACTGTCAGAATCACCGGCAAGTTTCTGAACAGCCGGGGGGACTGGATATGCGCCGCCGGGTTACCGGTTATGATTCGCTCCCGGAGTAGAAACCGGAAAAATCCACGCAACGATGACATCCGCCGTGCTATCGATGACGGCGCCAGTCCCAGTTGGCTCTGGGTGGCAACATATTCGACAACCGCCGAGCGTGTGATTTCGCTCCACCGCTTGAATCCCAATTGCTGCATGAACTGCGCGAGTTGTTCGGTATCGTGGCGATAAGCAATAATGCTTTTTTCCCTTAGGTTCTTTTCCAGAGCAAGGTAGTTCAGGAACAGACCGACTTCTTCCATCATGTTAGAAGTCCTCCCACATAAGTTGATAAAGAGCCACGGGATCGAGACCGTCCTCAAGCGCCATCGCCAGCGTTGCCGCCGCTACTGATCTTGCGCCCGCCGTCAGCAAAGCTGCAGCCGCCGAATTGAGGGTCGCACCTGACGTTGTGACGTCATCAACGAGCAGAACGAATTTGCCTTTGAGGGCAGAGTCTTCCGTCACGCTGTATATTCCCTGAACGTTTCGGAATCGCTCTTCCAGGTTTAGCCCAATCTGATCTCGATTGCCGTTGACCTGCACGAGTTGGCCCGGCAGGTATTGCAACTCAAGCTGCTGCGCAACTTCACGGGCTATGATCTCCGCCTGATTAAAACCGCGTTTGGCTTCCTTGCGTCGAAAAATTGGCACGGCACAGACCGACTCGATTCCTCTCATGTGCGGGAATTCGCGCAGACTGTCGGCCAGCATTTTCGCCAGATACTTGCCAAGATCGGGTCTGGGCGTGTACTTGAAGGCTTTGATCAGAGGCGACCAGTATTCGTCGTAAATACCCAGCGAATAGAGCCACTTGATCGTCACGAGTTTGCGGCACTTGTTGCAGGAACGGTCGGGATCGGGGATCGGCTTTCGGCAAACCGGGCAGACCGGCAATGGTAGCACCTGCATAAGTTTGCGACAGGTTTCGCAAAGCCAGATGTTGCCGTCGATCGCTTCGAATCCCAGTTTGCATATCTGACACTGCGGTGGATAGACAAAATCAAGCAGATCGGAGAGGAGTGACCTGAGCGTTATGTCGCGGGAATCAGACAAGGCGCTACATTTTGCTGAGTTGCTCGCGCACGGCCTGCATTTGCTGCTGGTCGGTGGCAACATCCAGATATTTCGTCCACCAGTTCCGGGCTGAGATGGTATCGCCGACGCTAAGGCTGACAACACCCATATTAAACAATGCCACCGGATGCTTCGGATTGATCGCCAACGCCCGGTGGAACTGTAAATCGGCCTTGTCGTTTTCGCCAAGGGCATGGTAGCATGCCCCAAGATCAACCATGATGTCCGGTTGCAGCGAGTCCATTGACAGCGCCTGTTCGTACTGCGGAATCGCTTTGTCGAACTCTCCGTGATCCATAAAGTCGTGCCCCGCCTGGATCACGTTTTGCAGAACCGGCGTTATGGCTGAGTCTGCGGAAGCAATCGGCCGATCACGCCCAACCAGCGCCGCCACGACATTGTAAACAACCGCCGTAACGGCAACAACCAATGCCAGAATAATGATCTCGCGGCGACGATCGCGACTCGACTGCGGGCGGACTGTCGGCTCAGCGCTTCTCGTTTGAGGATAACCAAATCCGCAACTCGGGCAAAACTGGTGCTGTACTTCGCGCGGGGCACCGCATTTCGGGCACTGTGTTTGAGTCATGTCAACTGCTTTCATCCGTCTGTTCAGTATCACCTCCAAGAGCGCGGTCAATTGTGATCACACCCTTGATCTTCTTTCGGATATTCTCGGTGACACGATGCAAGTG
>JAPLUP010000167.1 GCA_026397575.1 Candidatus Zixiibacteriota bacterium | reverse complement strand
CTTCTTCTTTGCTTCCATTCCTTCGAATCCGAACTATCACTGATTGTCAGCCACAACTATTGCACATTCCCATCCTGAATGCAAGCTCAGTTTTCTTCCTGCCCGGTGGGTTGCTGAAACATTCTCTTCCCCCTTCCGTAGTCTGTGCGAAGTGGGACAGCGGCAAAAATGATTGTCCCGCTCGGAAAAAGGTTTTGATATTGGCTTTGAGTGCCGTAGTCTTGAGATGTTGCAGTCTATGAATGTGACAATACAAAGGAGAAGAGAGTGAAAATCGTCGGTATAGTTGTAGGGGTATTGCTGCTGGTGGTATTAATCATCGCCGGCGTAATCTGGTCAGGCCGTGGTGGGTTGATTGAGCGCTCGCAGGCGGTCGATGAAAAATGGTCGCAGGTGCAGAATGTGTACCAGCGGCGCTTCGATCTGGTGCCAAATTTGGTCGCCAGCGTCGACAACTTTATGGAACGCCAGCAGAAGACTCTGACTGACGTTATCGCCATGCGTCAGCGTGTGCTCGATCTGAAATCCTCCGCCCAGTCGGCGTTATCGCAGCAGAATCCGGCGATGCTGGATTCGCTGTCAGGGCTACTTTCAAAACAACTGAATTCCTTCATCAACGTTGTTGTCGAGCGCTATCCCGATATCAAAGGTGAGCAGATGTATTCTGATCTGCTGACGCAACTTGAAGGTACGGAAAACCGCATCGCGCAGGAACGGCGCACCTTCAACGAGGCGGTGCGTAGTTACAACACCTATCGCCAGAAGGGCATCAGCGCTTTGATTGCCGGGTCTATCTTTGGTTTCCCGTACGAGAAGCAGTTCTTCGCCGCCGCGACAGAGGCGCAGCAGGCGCCAAGTGTCAAGCAATTGCTCGAGAAGAAGTAGGTACTCACTGACGTGAGACGACTTGCCCTCATATCGCTTTTTCTAATTACGTCCGTTACGGCGTACGCTCTTGATGTGCCGCCGTATCGCTCCCCCGTCACCGATCTCGGCGGCGTGCTGAACGATCAGCAGCGTCAGCAGCTCGAACAGAAGATTATCGACTATCGCGCCCAGAGCACGAACGAAATTGGTGTCTTGATCGTCAAAAGTCTCGAAGGCGACGCTATCGAAAACTACGCCAAGGATGCCTATACAAAATGGGGAATTGGCAAGAAGGGCAAAGACAACGGCGTGCTGTTCGTAATGTCGGTCACCGACCGCAAGGCACGTCTTGAAGTCGGCTACGGATTGGAGGGCGAACTGACGGATTTGGAAAGCGGCCGCATTGTCGCACGAAATTCGCCAATGGCTTCCGCTTTTCGCGCAAATGACTATTATGGCGGCGTCAGCGCCGTTGTCGATGGCATAATTCAGGCCATTGGCGGTGAATACGATCCCCCTCAAAACAAGAACGCTGGTGGCCAGAAGCCGGTCGCTTTCGTAATCGTCATCATAATCTCTGCATTGGTTATGCTGCTGAGAATTTTCGGTGGCGGAATGCGCGGTGGTTTCCGGGGACCCTTTGGTGGTGGTTGGGTAGGCGGTGGTCTGTTTAGTGGAGGCGGAAGCGGTGGTGGCGGAGGCGGTTTCAGCTTTGGCGGTGGTAGCTCCGGTGGCGGCGGCGCTAGCGGCGGCTGGTAAAGAGGATAAAGCAGATGGCAACATCAGTAGACAAGTGTTTTTCGGACGGGGATTTCA
>JAPLUP010000303.1 GCA_026397575.1 Candidatus Zixiibacteriota bacterium | reverse complement strand
CATAATCCATCCCTGTCGCATCCAGAAGGTTCGGAGATCATGTCCAACCACCGACTCTTGTGTAGCGCAAGTTTCGTGCCAGAGTCAGAGTTCGTAAGTAGGAGTTTGTAAGCCCTAAGTTAGACAGCAGGTTAGGCTATTCGATGACTAGTCGAACTAAACCGATTCTGCCGGAAATCGCAGGAATCCGTCACGGACTTGGCGGGCAATCGCGTATCGCATTGCTTTGCAGTAAGTTAGAGTGGTGGCGAGTTGTGGTGGATGTGGTGGATGTGGTGGGTCACACGGAGGACAAAGAAACGGCCGCAATAGCGAGCGTTATTTGCGAAGCCTCCGCCGGAAAGTCGAAGCGGGCATTCCTACAGCTTCGGCAGCGCGAGTCAGGTTTCCGCCGTTCCGTTCCAATACCGCAGCCAACTTTGCGCGTTCGTCATCATCACCGTCAGTCTTTGACAATCGGGTCACTTCGATGCTGAGTCGACCTATCAGTTCCGGAAGAATACGCGACGGCGTCAGGGCGACCGCTTTTCTTAGCACGCTCCCCAACTCGCGTACGTTCCCTGGCCAGTCATACCGATAACAGCCGCACTGCTCTACTATCATCTCCGCTTCCCTGAGCTTGTACTCTCCGAAACCCAGTCTCTGCAGAAAAAACTGCGTCAGCAACGGCAAGTCATCCTGGCGATCCCCCAGCGGTGGAAGGTGAAGATGAGCTCCTCGCAAGCGATAGAGAAGGTCGCAGCGAAACTTTCCGGCATTCACTCGCTCCTCCAGATCGCGATTGGTTACCGCGATGAATCGCACATCAATCGGTCTGCCTACATTGTCATTCAGCCGTCTGACCATGCCACTCTCCAGCACATCCAAGAGCTTCGTTTGCATACTCAGTGACATTTCACCGATTTCGTTGAAACAGAATGTGCCACCGTTTACCGACTCCAACAAACCTGCCTTCTCTCCATCCGCGCCGGTGAAAGCACCCCGACGATACCCGAACAACTCCGCCTCGATCAGGGCAGCAGGGAGAGTTGCCATGTTCTGATTGTGGAACGGCCCGGAAACACGTTTTGAATGGCAATGAATGTACTTGGCTAACAGGTCTTTGCCAGTTCCGGTCTCGCCAGTGATCAAGATGGTCATATCTGTGGCAGCAAGCTTTGTCGCATCTTCGAGGATTCGCGCCATATCGGGGTTCTGTGTAATAATCTCGGGTTGCTCGATGCTGTTCTTGGTGCTCCTGATACTCTTGCATTGTGGCTTGGACAACGACAGATAGGCAATGGCTTCTTCCGTTTGTGTGACCCACTTAGGAACATCCATTTCGGTAAACAGTGTCTTGGCCTGGTGAAGACGCTCTTTCTTTGTCTCGGCGTCAAGACAGGCCGCTGCTCCTGCCGCCAGATAGGTCACAGCCAATTCATAGCGCGCGCCGTGGCGGTTGAGAATCTCGGAGGCCTTGTCGAAATGGTCAATCGTTCCCTGCAAATCGCCGCGCTTGTCCGCCAGCAATGCGAGCGCCCGGTGCAGACAGCCCAGTTCGGCCCATTCTTTCACTTGGGTAATTGCCTGCTCGGCTTTCGCCCCAGTCTCGGCTGCCAGCGTCAACTTGTTCTCGGCAACGTACACCTCCGTCAGCAACCAGAGCGTTTGAGCAACCGCCGAGGGTGTCACCTCCGGTGTGGCGAGTATCTGTTCGCAATAGCCAATTGCTTCGGCGTGACGACCATGGTAGAAATCATTCAAGGCCAAATACTCCAAGCAAACAACCTCGTCACGGCGATAATGGCATTCTCTCGCTCGGGCTATAGCATTACCCAAGTGCTCGATGGCGCCGGCGTCATCCAGCAACCGAACCGAAAGCATTCCTCGCAGCGATTCCAGCCAGGTCAGGCTCAGGAGGTCGGTACAATCGTCAGCTATTGAATCAAGAAGCTCGCCGACTTGGCTCAGGTCGCCCGTCAACATCAAAACACGGCAGAGATTGAAGGCTGCCGTCCTGGAACGCTGGGGTAGTCTGTAAAGTCGCGCCTTCTGCATAACGTCTTCGTTTACCTCGATAGCGCGCTGATAATCGCCTTTCTGAAAGTGTATCAGAGCGATGACCGTGGACGCAACCAGCGTCCGATCGTAGTCCCGCACTCTTTTGAAAAACGCATGTGATTCCGTATACGCGGCGAGAGCTTCCTCTAAGCGTCCCGTTTCGCGATAGATCTGCCCCAGGGTGTATTTCTGCCGAGCGTAGAAAAAATTGTCGTTGAGAGAGTCAGAAAGCCAGATAGAGCACCTTACCTTGACTGCTGCTTTCCGGTAGTCTCCAAGCCAGTACAAGCACTGTCCCTGTGCAAAATAGAGGTGGGCTATGTCTTCTCTTGAGAGGTCTCGGCTCCTCCTGACATTCAGCGAGTCGATGTATTGGAGCGCTTCAGCATATTGTCTATTCGCGAACAGGTCGTCCAGGAGGGTTTTGTCGTAGGTAGTTGTCGTTTGCATTACCGTGTCTGCCTCTCCTATATATCGTCCGAGCTTCCGCCGTGGTCCTTCACCGGAGGTTCAATAAATCGACCTCCCCTGTTCGGATCAGTGCTGCTCTTGAGAGGTTCATCCGGTAGCGATGGCTTGGGATCGACGATATGAATGTATGGCCAACCAAGCCAGTTGCGCAGGTAGTATCGAAACGCGCCGACAAGATTCGAACGCGTAGACGACGGTTGGATGCTCGCTGCTGCTTTAGAGGGTGATGTTTGAACGACCGCAGGTTTGCCCGTCGTGGTTTGGGTCGTTGCTTTCCCGGGCTGCGCGCTGTTGTCTGCCAACACCGGCGCGGAAAGTACAAATACCCCGACGAGGACTAACAAGGTAGTCAATAACATCAACCTTCTGATCATAAAATGTCTCTTGGTTTGAGTCTTGCTCTTTATAGCGCTATCCTTAGGTGCAATATAGAATTGTTAATCTTTGTGTCAAGCAATTTCCTGGCGGGAAAAGCAGAATTCGGGCGGGCGGTATACCCACCGGTTGTCTGCCTCGCCACCGAAACGTGAGGATCGCAGCCCCGGCCACACAACTCGAAAAAGCGGTTGACGGCGGCTGACGGTTTCGGTAATATGAATGCCAGTTCTTAGAGGGGCAGTACGGAGTACTTTTACATCAACGCCGAGTAAGGGATCATTATGCAGATAAAGAACACGCCGTTTACCAAACTCAACGAGCAGGCTGGCGGCAAAATGGTTGAATTTGCCGGCTATAACATGCCGATTCAATACCGTTCGATCAATCAGGAGCATCTCAGGGTACGCCAGAGCGTCGGACTGTTTGACCTGTCGCATATGGGGGAATTCTTCGTGAAGGGAAACCAGGCGTTGGACTTCATTCAAAAAATGACAACCAACGATGCCGCCACCCTGAAGATGTATCAGGTGCAGTATTCCTCGCTTCCCTACCCGGACGGTGGTCTGGTTGATGATTTGCTGGTTTACCGGCTGCCCGATCAGTACTTGCTGGTCGTCAATGCCGCCAATCTTGACAAAGATTGGGCCTGGCTTATGGAGCACAAGCCGGCGGGTGTGGAGATGACCAATCGCTCAGATGAGATTGGTTTGTTGGCGATTCAGGGGCCGAACGCTGAAATCGTGATGGCAAAACTGACCACCCATGACATAAGCAAAATGGGCTACTACGAAGCCGGTAGGGCGAAAATCTGTGGCAAAGAGACCCTTTTCAGTCGCACCGGCTACACTGGCGAGGACGGCTTTGAGATCTACTGTGACCTATCAATTGCAGAGGAACTGTGGAACAGAACGACGGAGGCCGGTAAGCCGTTCGATATCGAACCAATGGGCCTGGGCGCCAGAGATAGCCTGCGATTGGAGATGCGTTATATGTTGTATGGCAACGATATAGACAAGACGACCAATCCGATTGAGGCGGGTTTGGGGTGGATCTGCAAGCCGGAGAAGGGGGAATTCGTCGGCAGGGATGCGATTGTGGCCATGTAACAGAACAAACCCAAGCGAAAACTGCAATCACTGATACTCAAAGACAAGGCGATCCCACGTCACGGGTACCCGATTTTCGTCGGAAGCGAAAACGTCGGGCAGGTGACATCGGGTTGCTTCAGTCCGTCATTGGAGGTCGGCATTGCTTTGGGCTATGTTGGAAGCCAATATGGAAAAGTCGGAGAGACGGTTGATATCGACATACGTGGTAAGCGCTATGCCGCCGAGGTTATCAAGGGCGCCTTCTACAAGGAAGGCAGCCACAAATAGGTCTGATGAAAGTCAAACTGTACTTTTCTCCGCAACCTCTGACCGAAGCCAAACTCAGAGGCAAAGTAGCCATCGTTGTTGACGTGCTGCGAGCATCAACTACAATCTGCACAGCCATCCAGAATGGTTGTCGCGAGATCATACCGGTTGCTACGGTCGGCGATGCCGCCGCGATGCGCGCCAATCTTGACCGCGACAGCGTCCTGGTCTGCGGTGAGCGGGAAGGATTGAAAATCGAGGGCTTCGACCTCGGCAACTCGCCGGCGGAATACAGCGAGCAGGTCGTTCGCAATAAGATATTGGTCTTCGCCTCCACCAACGGCTCGCGCGCGATTCTCAAGTGCGCCGCCAGCTCGTTGACGCTAGTATGCGGATTTGTCAACCTTTCGGTTATTGTCGATACCGTCAAGAAATTCGATAGAGATGTGGCTATCGTATGTGCCGGAAAG
>JAPLUP010000251.1 GCA_026397575.1 Candidatus Zixiibacteriota bacterium | reverse complement strand
GAGTTTACGAACCTGACGAATCCCAGCACCGCATCATACTACGGGATTGCGAATCAGGCCGCGGTCTGGAATATAACCCAGAACACGACGGCCAAGACCGTGACGTTCAACCTTGACGCGACTTTCAGCCGGGCAAATCTGCAGTTGACATCCAAGTCATTCAATGATTCAGTATATGGCAACAATGACGGAGTGCTGATGCCGGGCGAGAGAGTGCGACTGTACTATACGATCAAGAACAATTGGAAGGCCGCTGACAGTGTAAGAGTGAAAGTGACATCTCCCACTCCGGGCATCACTTTCAACTTCAATCAGAACTCCTATGGCAATTTGGCGGTTGGACAAGTGAAGAGTGACTCGACTGCGCCGGTCGAATTTACGCTGGCACTCGGTATGCAACCCCAGAATGCAAAGTTTGATTTGACGATAACAACGGTATCCCCGCCCGACACCTTCCTGACTACTTTCTATAAGTACGTCGGTGGTGTAGAAATCCTGTTGGTCGACGATGACGGTGGCAGTTCGTTAGGAAATCCGATGAATCGGGAGTTTTACTACCAGTCCGCCCTTGACAGTCTCGATATTCCCTATGACTATTGGGATGCTACGCACACTACTCTGCCCGATAGCACTAGCATGTACTCATATCACTACGTCATTTGGTTCACCGGCGACGATCGTCCGGATGTTCTTAATGCTGCCAGAGTCACGCTTCTGCGCAATTTTCTCAACCGGGGCGGGCGCCTTCTTTTGACCGGACAGAATATAGCGGAACAACTATCGACATCTGCGGACTCGACGTTCTTACGGGACTACCTCAAGGCGAGATTCGTGGGCAACTGCTCGGCAGCGAGGATTTCGGGTACGCCGCTGGATCCGATCGGCATGGGTGATAGCCTGTGGGTTTATACCTATGATGGAGCTTCAAATCAGACATCGGCAGACATCTTGGGCGTGCTTCCCGGTGCCAATCGTCCCCTCAACTACGAGTCGCCTTTTACGGGAGCCGCCGCGACTGCATTTGCCAGTCCGGCAGGTTACCGAGTCGTGTTCTGCGGATTTGGACTGGAAGCGGTCGTCAACACGAAAACGGGTTTTGCCAAGCGTCAAACGGTGATGCAGAGGATCTTGGATTTCCTTTCTTCCAGTCAGGCGACTGGCGTCGACGACGATTTCAGCGGTTTGCCACTGCCGTCAGCATTTGAGCTGAGCCAGAACTTTCCCAATCCCTTCAATCCGGCGACGATGATCCGTTACGAGATCAGTCCAAAGGCGAACGGCCAGCGTTTTGCTCTTGATGTCTACAACATCATCGGACAGAAGGTGGCGACGTTGGCCTCAGGGATCGCCAGAACCGGAAGTTACACTGCGGAATTTGACGCGACTGCCGAACCAAGTGGCGTCTATCTATATCGCTTGACGGTCGGGACGGAAACCATCACTAAGAAGATGGTATTAACCAAGTAGAAGCTGATATTTTCGGATCGGACAGATCAGTTCTGTCCGGTCCGAGAAATCCTACCTATTGCCGTTATCACTCTCATTTTTCCAGCGCAATTGACATCCGACCGGACGACAGGTATTATTGTTGCTCCGGAAGGAGCGCATGGGTTTGAACGACAATTACCCTTTCATTTTTGCTAACACTGCCAATGCGATATGCGTTGCCAGAATCGACGCGCGGATGAGAATCATCGCCGGATTGATTGCGGTAGTACTGATTGCCGTCCTGCTCGATCCCGTTGCTTATCTGCTCCTGACACTGACCATCGCTGTCGGTTGCGCTGTGCTGCGGCTGTCCTGGGTTGACTTCAAGAGATTCCTGGCAATCTTCCTGGTGATGGCGGCGGTCACGCTGACGCTGCATCTGCTGTTCAATCGCACGGGACAGATCATCATTGCCCGCGTACTGGGGTTGCCGATCACGCAGGAAGCGCTGATTGCGGGACTCCTGTTTAGCTGGCGATTGGCGCTGTTTCTTATGACGGCTATTTGCCTAACGAAGATGATTTCGCCCGATGATTTTGCGACGGGAGTCTGGCGACTGTTGGCACCCCTCAAGAGACTGGGATGCGCAATAGATGGTATCGGGATGTCTTTTTGGGTGGCCATCAGATTTGTGCCGGCGATCTTTGCGCAATATCACCAGATCGTGTTCGCCCAGAAAGCCCGCGGAGCGACATTCGACGGCGGTTTGATAACGCGAGCCAAGAAAATAGCTCCGCTTCTAATCCCGGTTACGGTGGCGGCCATCCGCAAGAGCGATATCCTTGCGGACGCGCTGACCGTGCGCGGGTGGGGCGTCGGGGCGGAACGCACTTTCTACGGCTACCGTCCGCTGGCTGGCGCTGATTATGTTTTTCTAATGACCACCTTGGTCTGGGGAGGAGTGATTCTGTGGATCGCCCTGTGAGGAATATCCTGCTGCGGCTGGCGTTTGTCGGCACCAACTACGCCGGATGGCAACGTCAGCAAAACGACACCTCTGTACAGGGCGCTATCGAACAGGCCATCAAAGCGGTCACGGGAGAGTGCGTCTCGCTCGTCGGTTGCAGTCGGACGGATGCGGGAGTGCACGCCGAAGACTACGTAGCCAACTTCAGAACCGCAGCGCCGATTCCTGCCGACAGGTTCCAACCCGCGATCCAAACGAAATTACCGCGTGACATACAGATACTGGCATCCAAGGAGGTCGTATTGCCGGAAATGGCGGGATTATTGGTTGGGATGCATGATTTCAGCGGTTTTTGCGTACAAAAGTCGCTGAAAGATGACAACCGATGTACGATCAAAGATGCCGCTTGGCGAAAGATCGGCAAGAAGTTATATTTCAAGATTACAGGCGACCGGTTCCTGCATCATATGGTGCGGTTTCTGGTGGGAGCGCAATTTGAAGTGGCAACGGGACGATTAACACGCGGCGATTTTGAGCTGATTCTGAAGAATCCGACTGAAAAACGGGCGTTATACACGGCGCCGCCGGATGGTCTATACCTGATGAGAGTGAAGATAAGGTAGTTCTGGAGGAGATAATGAAGTTCTTTATTGATACTGCGAATGTGGGTGAGATCAAGCAGGCCGCCGCACTCGGAGTGCTGGATGGTGTTACAACCAATCCTTCGTTGGTGGCAAAAGAGACCGGCAAGTTTGAGGATATTCTCAGGCAAATCTGCGAGATCGTCGACGGGCCGATTTCGGCGGAAGTAGCTGCTATTGACTACGAAGGAATGCTGCGCGAAGGGCGAGTTCTGGCGGCGATTCACAAGAATATTGTGGTGAAAGTGCCGTGCATCAAGACTGGTCTTCAAGCGACCAAGACCTTTGCCGAAGAGGGAATCGGTGTAAACATGACGTTGGTGTTCTCGCCGACGCAGGCGCTGCTGGCCGCCAAAGCCGGAGCCCGGTTTGTGTCACCGTTTATCGGGCGGTTGGATGACATTTCCGAAGATGGCATGAATTTGATCGAGCAGATCGTTGGTATCTATGGCAATTATGGCTTCGAGACGGAAGTTCTGGTGGCATCGGTGCGCCATCCGCTGCATGTAGTGCAGGCGGCGCTGATTGGCGCGGATGTCTGCACGATGCCGTTTAATGTCATTGACAAGTTGATACAACATCCGCTGACCGACCTCGGGTTGGCGAAGTTTCTCGCGGATTGGGAGAAAGTGAAGAATAGATGATCGCGCGCTATACGACGCCGGAAATCGGCGGGCTCTGGACCGACCAGCACAAATATGACACCTGGCTGCAGGTCGAATTGACAGTGGCACAGGTGCAGGCTGAGATGGGGATGATACCCAAGTCGGCTTACCAGCAGCTCAGGACGAAAGCCACCTATTCCATCAGTCGCGTTGAGAAGATCGAAAGGGAAGTCAAGCACGACGTGATCGCGTTTCTGACGTCCGTGTCGGAGAGAGCCGGCGTTGCTGCCAAATACCTGCACTATGGAATGACTTCTTCCGATCTGGTGGATACAGCTCAAGGTGTGATTCTCAAGCAAGCGGGCGAGATTATTCTCCGGGAACTGGATGTCGTAGTCAAAAAGGTGCGTCAGAAGGCGGTGAAATACAAAATGACGCCGGTGATCGGGCGAACACATGGCGTACACGCTGAACCAACCACGATGGGACTCAAGTTTCTCATGTGGCATCAGGAATTGCTGAGGCAGAAGGAGCGGCTGATACATGCAACGAAGCAGGTTGGTGTCGGAAAAATCTCCGGCGCGGTCGGCAATTTCGCGAACCTTGATCCCAAAGTCGAAGCGGCTGTTTGCCGCAAACTTAAGATTGAAGCTGCGCCGATCTCGACTCAGATCGTCCAGCGCGATCGTCATGCCGAATTTCTGTCTGCCATTGCGCTCCTCGGCGCATCGTTGGAGAAGTTCGCGGTAGAGATTCGCGCGTTACAGCGCACCGAAGTGTTGGAGATGGAAGAGGGCTTCTCTAAGGGCCAGAAAGGTTCCTCGGCTATGCCGCACAAGCGCAATCCGGTGACGTGCGAAAAGATCAGCGGACTGGCGCGAGTGCTGCGTGGAAATCTGGTAGCGGGGATGGAGAACATACCGCTGTGGCATGAGCGCGATATCTCGCATTCGTCGGTCGATAGAATCATCCTGCCGGACTCGACGATTCTAATAGTCTATCTGCTTAAGGAGTTCAGTCGTGTCATGGATACGCTGTTGGTTTATCCCAAGAATGCGCAGAGAAATCTCGATTTGACCGGTGGGCTGGTATACAGCGGCCGGTTGCTTCTGAAACTTGCGGAGAAATGCGGTT
>JAPLUP010000597.1 GCA_026397575.1 Candidatus Zixiibacteriota bacterium | reverse complement strand
GGCGGGACGCCGCGTCTACAATCGGTGGGCTTTACCGCAACAGAGACTAGGTAGCGTAGTGGTGGAAAGATTTCTCACCACGAAAACGCGAAAGAACGAAAGGTCGAAAAAACGGCCGGTAATCGACAAATACATCCTCTTTCGCTCTTTCGCACTTTCCCACTTTCGTGGTGAGAAGAGACGGATGAGAACTGCGGTGGCATCCCTCTGTTGGGCCGAAAACCTGCGAACAAAACCCCTCCACAGAGGTGATTTTGGCCGTAAATCCTCTTTTTGGCTACAAGATTTCCGCCAAGCTTATGGACAAGAAGGTAGAAATAGCTTAGGTTACGGGTACTGCTTTTATTTCACGGACTGCAATCCAGCGACTCCGACATCCGACGCAGCGATTTTAGCTATGGCCATGCGACTTATTACTCGCCGCGCTCGGCCGGGGCATCGGCTCGTCCCTGACGGCCGTGATTCTATCGAGTTCTCTTTGGCTCAGACTTCGTTAACCAACATCCTTTACCTAGAGGGCGTCTCGCCCAGAGGCAGCGCTGGCAGCCAGCTTACCGGTTCGTGTTGGCCTGATTGCAACGCTTGTGGGTTCCAGACAGAATAGACACTACTGCTTCCGTTCCCGAAAGTGCGATGGTCGCACCGGACAGCGGAAGGGCATCGTTCATTCACCACTTGAGACAGCGACAGAGGGTTTACCATGAGAAGTTCTGCTCTTCTGTTCGTAGCGATCATCGTTTTCGGCGGATCGCTGATGCCTGCAACAGTGAACGGGCAGGGAGTGTTCGGCGTGGGACCATACACGGTCACTCAAATGACGAATAACCAGACCGTTGACTACAATGTGCAGATCAACACAAGTGGTTGGTTGGCGTGGAGTTCAAGCGAAGGTGTGGATCTCTGGAATAGAACTGCTACCCAAATAGTGTCCGTTGGTCAGGGAATACCGAGGGGCTTGAGCGACTTCGGTGATGTGCTTTGGACGCCTGACGAGCTCGCCGATGACATATATGTGTGGCGAAACGGGACGAACACTCGGATTGGCCCCATTTGGTCATGGCACGGTCAATCAGACCCGCACATGAACGCAACCGGAACAGTGGCATGGGATGAGAACGCGGGCGGTAATGGCAATATTTCGAGCATTAGAGTCTGGAATTCCGATGGAATTAGGAGTTACACATATGGTTCCGCTGAGCAGACCATAGTGGAGCCGCCGGCTGTGAATGTGGCCGGGCAAGTAGCTTATATTCACGTCCGTAATGATTGGACGGGGCCGACTCAAGGGCGAGTTATGATTGACGGTCAGCAGGTGACTGCGTGGGGCAATCCGAATATCAGAAGCGCCAGGATAAACGCGCTGGGGCACGTAGTGTATGGTGAAACGGGCTACACCTCAGAGTTTTTGCGGGTGTTATACTTCTATGATGGAACCCGCACGCAAATGGTGGTTCAAGACCAGATTCCAGGGGAGTGGCTATACAATTACCAAGTGCAAATGAACGACGAAGACACGATTGTATGGACCGGGGTACAGGGAATAAGTATCTGGAACAAGACATTGCCCATCTGTCGATCTTTGCCCAACAGCGAAGGCGGTTCTAACCCGCAAATCAATTCGAAAGGCAATGTCGCTTGGAGTAAGAGCGATGGTATCTATCTCTGGAATGGGTTTACCACCGCCAAAGTGGCCAGTGCCCAAAACCCGAGTGCTGTGAAGTTAAACGAGAAGGGTGAACTGGCTTGGACTGCCTCAGATGGCAATGATTCAGAAGTGTTTTTCGCAGGCCCCCATAGCCCCCCCACACCCGACAACGCCATCACCGTACAGCCATTCACCCGCCCTGCGGGCAGTACTGCGAAGAATGCCATCGTGCTGGTTCACGGCTGGAAGGACAATCCGTCCCTGTTCACAAACGATCCAGCCGATCCCAATCACCTTACCACGACCGACATGAAGGCCCATATTGAACAGGCATTAGCCCAGAGTGGTCGAAGCTCGGACTGGGATGTGTTCGTCTATGATTGGAGTACAGATGCGGCGAACACGTCGGGGACGATTGCCCCATCAGAATCGTGCAAGAGTAAAGCGGGCCTGCAAGGTCAGTACTTGGCGGATCGATTGAAGGCAAACGGTTATGGCGTTGATTCGGGAAGCCAAGTTCACTTTGTCGCCCACAGCCTCGGTGGTAAGGTCATTGATGAGGCGACCAGGATATTGTCCACCTATAAGGACAAGCAGCAATTTCAAGGTGGGATCCAAGAAACATTCCTGGACGCATACACCCCATCGGACTGGAGGTTTAAGTTCGGCGAGAAGGCGACGTATGCGGAGCACTACTATTACAAAGGTAATGGCATCGAAGACGATCCGTTTTTTGGTCACACAGCCGACAACTTGACGCATGCGTACAATGACGATGTGACTTGGATGATTGATTATGTTGGTTCCAAGTCGCAGAACCACAAATGGCCTGTGCGGTTCTATGACAACACGATTTCCTCGGGCGTACCGATAGGTGGTTTTCAGTATAGCATGGAGTCCAACTTCTACTCCACCTGGACTCACCCAGAGCCAAACGGACAGCAGACAACGACTGTAGTGAAGACCTCGATCAATCCGCAGGAATCCTTTTTTGGAGGAAGTGAAACGGGCAATTACACCGTCACTCCAGAACACATTACCGGCTCCACTGGATCGCCATTATGGATAAACCTCCTCCTAAACACGCAGGGGCTCAATAACTATCTTGAGTTCAATTTTGCCTTCACATCAAATGCAGACGGGGCACTTTCCGTCTTCCTTGATGACCAACTGCTTGGGCAATTCTTCGAACAGTACGCACCGAAGGGTGACCAGAGTTCAGGCAAGATGTGGTTTAATGAATTGTTGCAGGAGGGCTCGCACCTCCTCTCGTTCCGAGTTGACCCCTTGACGGCTGACACGTCCTCGATTGACATCTCACACATTGAACTGGGATACGTGACGGCTGTACCAGAACCAGCATCGATAATGTTGTTGGCGATGGCATTACCAGTCTGGGTGGCTTGCCATATTCGCAGACGGTTTTGCCGCTAGGCTACCCACTTTGCTCAACGGTGCCGGTTGATCTCCACAGGTCTGCGAGTTGACACGACCGACTCTTTCATAAAGATGAAAGAACGGTGTTATGGGAAACACTCAACCAGCAAACGAATCCAGAGATTTCCGGTTTTGTCTCGCACTCACCATCTGTAACTGCATCGGATATCTATTGTCAACTGTTCCTCCTATCATTGTTGATCCCTTACTGAAGAGTCACGTTCGCTTTCCTGACAGGCACTACCCCGGCGCATGGTGGGTTTTGCCTATCGCAGCTTGCGTCATCGTTGGAACCTTCACGCTTACCTATTTCATCAAGTCGAGATTGTTGCGGATGGCAGGGGCAACCGGCATATTTGCGTCCTCTTGTGGTGTATCCCTACCGATCTTTCTCCCGGAAATGCCACATCAGTACCTGGCTGGGAATAGTACAATCTGGCTCTCGATTACGGCTGGATGGATTCTCATTCGATATTTCCTGTTTTCCATCGGGAACAACGATCTGAGGGAAGTTGACAAAGAAGCACGAATTCAGTTCATAAGGGAGCAACTCGATTTCTCGAAACTACTCTTCCTTGCTTTGGTCGGGGCATTCGTTGGCTTGGTCGTTGGATGGCTTAACGCAGTCCACACGAACATAAAGGACATTGTGCCAGATAAGAGTGAGGCGGTCCTGGTGGATATCTCAACAGGTTTTGAAATAAGTGTTGTCTCAATGTTTTTCCTTTTTGGTCCGATATTCGAGCTAGCAAAGCAAAGACATCGGATTTCGGCACTGTTCTTGGACATTCCCAACGAGACGACTCCACAAGCTTGACATGGCTGCGGAGAAAACAAGAACCTTGGATTGCTGTGATAATCATTTGCATCGGCAAGAGATCTTCTGTCATGGGAGACTCCTTGCCGTCCTCTCGACCGCCGGCTGCCACCGCTGGCTTGTCCAGCAGTGCAGTTTGTGGAGGGCTAATCGGGCTCGTTCAGCCATTCGGCCGGCAGGCTATGGACGGTTGGCAGATCGGCATATTGTTGCGGAGGATCGAGCAAATAGTATCGGGCACTCGACCACTTCCAGTCTGCGGCCCTCTTGACAAGTCCCTGCCGCCCGGGGCTTTTTTGCGCGCGGGGACGGGATTTAGGATTTCCTCCGCACCCCGTACTTGTTACTATGCGTGGCTCGGACAGGGGGGATTGCCTTCGTGGGCCAAAGCGCGGTATGATGGTTTGTCGAAGAAGGAGGCATTCGCGATGGCAACCACTGCGCAAGAAGTCTTCGCCACGAACGTCCATGATCTATCCGCCCCCGAGCGACTCCGCTTGGCCTCGATGATTCTCCAGGATCTAACCCGCGTTGTCGACCAGGCCGACGCCTGGAGCGAGCAGGACCAACACGACCTAACGGCTTTTTCTTTGCAGCATGCCGGCCGGCTCTATCCGGAGGACGAGGACCTTGCCTAGTGCCGGCGATGTGGTGGTGATCGATTTCCCCGGGGTGCAAGGCATCAAACGCCGACCGGCTGTTGTCTTGTCGTCAGCGGTGTACCACACGTCACGGCCCGATGTGGTCGTCGGTCTGAT
>JAPLUP010000331.1 GCA_026397575.1 Candidatus Zixiibacteriota bacterium | reverse complement strand
AAGTATCATGAATTGGAAACGGGAGCGCCGTCACCGGGTCGCGCTATTGGCTTGGCTTGGACTCGTGCCGGCGGTGAGATTCTGCCGGTAGAAGTGTCCCTTACGGATGGAAGCGGAAAGGTGATGCTGACCGGTAAGCTGGGCGAAGTAATGCAGGAATCAGCGCGCGCGGCGCTGACCTATCTCAAGTCCAATGCGGATCGACTTAAGATCAGCAAAGACAAATTCAAGAATCTCGACGTGCATCTGCATCTGCCGGAGGGAGCAGTACCAAAAGATGGTCCGTCAGCGGGAATCACGATCTTGGTGGCGTTGACATCGGCGTTTTTGCAAAAGGCACCCGCGAAGGACCTCAGCTACACCGGCGAGATCACCCTTTCCGGTGAAGTGCTTCCGGTCGGGGGACTTAGCGCCAAGTTGATTGCAGCGGTACGTTCGGGAATCAAGACAGTTATCGCACCACAGGCGAACAAGTCGGATATTGAGGATTTGCCAAAAGAGCTGACCTCGAAACTGAAAATCATTCTTGTCAAGCGGGCGGCAGACGTTTTAAGGCTTGCCTTTCCCAAGTAAAACTCTACCTTCAGTCACCGGTGAAATTCTAAGAGGATTTTGTGAACCTGAAAGAGGTCAAACTGGTAACGACTGCCTACCTGCCGGATCAACTGATCCTGACGGGGCCGATGCAGGTGGCATTTGCGGGGAGATCAAATGTCGGCAAATCATCGCTGCTAAATCGGCTGTTCAACCGCAGGGGTCTGGCGAAAGTGTCGAACACGCCGGGAAAAACACAGTCGATAAATTACTTCTATATAGACAACCAAATCTATTTTGTCGATCTTCCGGGTTACGGTTATGCCAAAACCAGCGCCCAAGAGCGCATCCGTTGGCAGAAACTGCTGGAGCACTATTTCGAGAATTCGAAAGTGTTGGCCGGGTTAGCGCACCTGATCGACATTCGCCATGAACCGACCGAGCATGATCTGATGCTTCATGAGTGGACACAACCTCTGGTAAAGCGTCATCTTTATGTTTTGACCAAGTCTGACAAGGTGTCGCGAACTCGGCAGGTGCAGGCAGCGGTGGCGTTGGCCAAGCACTTCCAGATTGACAGGGAAAACATCGTCACATTTTCCGCCGAGACCGGCGATAACAAACACCTGATTCTGCAATGGGTGACGTCGCTGATCGAATAGAAATCATAACGGGAGTTGAAATATCATGACTAATCGCGTGGTTTTGGGTCTGCAATGGGGTGACGAGGGTAAGGGCAAGATTGTCGATCTGTTGTCACGAGAAGCCGACATCATCGCCCGCTGTCAAGGGGGCGCGAATGCCGGGCACACGGTGAAGATCGATAGTCAGCAGTTCATCCTGCATCTGATTCCATCGGGGATATTGCATCCCGGCAAAATTTGCCTGATCGGCAACGGGGTGGTGATGGACCTGTTCCAACTGTTCCACGAAATTCGCGAGCTGCAGGAAAAAGGAATCGACACGACCGGTCGCCTCTTCGTGTCGGGGAGAGCGCATCTGGTTATGCCATACCATAAGGTCGTTGAAGCGGCGCAGGAATCGGCGCGCGGCAAGGAAGCGCTGGACACATCCAAGCGCGGCATCGGCCCGGCATACAATGACAAAGTGGCCCGTTACGGGATTCAATTCGCGGAAATCTTTGATGACAACTTGCTGCGTGAAAAGATCAAGGTTAGTCTCCAAGAGAAGCAGAGCGTGTTTGCGACCTTGCCGGAAGATCAACGCCCAACAGTAGAGATGACATTCGAGGCGGTCAGGGCCAAGCGCGACGAGGCGCGGCCGTTGCTGTGCGATGTATCGAAGTATCTTGACGACGCTGTCGCGCAGAACAAGCGCATTCTGTTTGAGGGCGCACAGGGAACGTTGCTCGACGTTGATTTCGGCACTTATCCATTTGTTACCTCATCCAACACCACGATCGGCGGTGTGTTGACCGGTCTGGGGATTGGCCCCAAGCATCTTGGCAGAATCACGGGCGTCGTGAAAGCATACCAGACCCGTGTGGGCAATGGCCCGTTCCCGACCGAGTTGCATGATCAACTGGGCAAAGATATCCGCGAATGGGGGCATGAATATGGCGCCACTACAGGCAGACCACGACGCACCGGCTGGATTGATCTGGTGCTGTTGAAGTACGCTGTGCGACTGAATGGTGTCGATGACATCGCACTGATGAAAATGGACGTGATGGATCGGCTGAAAGAGATCAAGGTTTGCACTGGCTACAAGCTAAACGGACAGACGCTTGATACGCCACCACAGTTGGGTTCTGAGTTTGCCAGAGTTGAGCCAATCTATCAGACCCTGCCGGGTTGGACCAAGCCGGTGCATGAAGCAAAGTCGTACGACGATCTCTGCCCCCATGCCAAGGCGTATCTGAAGTTTATCGAGGACTTCGTCGGCGCGAAGATCAGTATTCTCTCAACCGGCGCCGAGCGGGATGAAACGATAGTGATTTCGCGCTAATGGTCTCGGTATTCGAAAAGCGGGGTTTCAAGATCACCTACGGTGAAGATGCGAGGGTGGAAGTTGAGAAGGAACTCGGTTGACTCGCAATGGGTTACGGGCGGAGGTTCCATTTCGCACAAATAAAATGAGACACGACGTCAAAAAGATATTGCCATCTGCCGATGTTGTATTTATAATACAACAGGCCAAGGAGGAGTAGCATGGTAGAGCTGAGTTTCGGCGCTTATTTGAAAGCGCTTCGGGTTAGCAAGGAATTGACCTTGCGCGAGTATTGCAGGCGATTGAACAAAGATGTTGGAAATGTTAGCAAGCTTGAGAGAGGTCTCTTGCCGCCGCCAAAAGATGACGGCATTGTCGGACAATATGGAGCCGCTCTGGGTTTGAGGGATGACTCTGAGGAAATGAAAGAGCTTCATCGACTGGCCGCGATAGGCGCAGGCCAACTGCCAAAGGAGATACTGGAGGACGACGACCTTGTTGCAAAGCTGCCGGTCTTTTTCAGAACAGCTACTGGTTCTAGGCTTGACCGCAAGAAGATCATGGATTTTCTTGAAAGTCTTCGGACGGTTTAGATGCTATACAAGGCTCCATACCTTCCTTATGACACCATCCGCAAGTACGCTTTGCGTTTTCTGAATGAGTTTCACCCTTCTGCGAGCCTGCCAGTCCCAATCGAGGAGATTGTGGAATTCAAGCTCAAGATAAACATTATTCCTATGCCAAACATGAAGCGGGATTTTGATCTTGAGGGATTTCTCTCGAAGGATTTTTCCTCAATCTACGTTGATAGCGACACGTCGGAGAGACTTGAGCCCAGATATCGATTTACATTGGCACATGAAATCGGACACATGATACTCCATCGGGATTTCTATGACGCAGTGCAGTACTCATCCCTCACTGAGTGGGCTCAGTTTCAGGACACAATAGACTCTGACCAGTATTCTTGGTTTGAGACACAGGCGTATGACTTTGCTGGTTTGATTCTTGTTCCGGAACAGCATCTATTCGATGAGTACAAGATAGAGGTCGAGAGACTGAGAGAACAGAGCTACACGTTTTCCAAAGCAAACTTTGATACGGTCAATGAGTATATCTGTATTCCACTATCCAAGAGATTCAAAGTATCGCAGACGGTCATTCGTAAGCGCATCTACAAGGACGATCTTGCTCCGAACGTGGTATGACATCGCCTGACTCCGCCACTAACTAGAAGCCGTCCTCGGTCCGAGTGTTATAGGATTAGCTGAACTCAGAGACCGCGGTTGACAAAGTCTACCTTTCCCGTATATTATCCCGCAGCGATATGACAAACACGATCAATACCAACGGCAAGGGGGAGACGGTCTGTCTTGAGACCTACGGCTGCCAGATGAACGAATACGATACCGAGATCGTTTGGGCGACACCTTTGGACGGAGAATTGCACGACCAGGAACTACTGCTTCGACTCTCGCATATGCAGTAGTTTTCTTTCTTCCTTTGCCCTTCTTGCCTCGTTGACCAGTTCAATCAGATCAATTGATTCGATTGATCGATCATATGTATACGGCAAGTCTGTCGTGTTGAGCACATATGAAGAGCCGGCGACGTCCCGCTTCATGTACCGCTCGTCAATGAGAAACCGTCGCAGGGTTGCATGATCCACGCCTAAGTTCGTACCAAAGCTGGTTATCCACGTGCGAAGTTCCTCATTCAGCTCGAACTCAGAGTACTGTCTTGCAAGGTCGAGTTTCAGAATTGTACTGATAAAAAGGACGTGACGATCCAGATGTTTCTTGGGAAGAGCCTGTCCATTCATGACAAGAGAGACAAAACGTTCAGTGAATTGAGAAGATGTAATGTGTGGCATTGGCGCTCCAAGTCAACGAATCTCCGTGTGTACGGCTTCTACGCCAGTGCCCCACCGGCTAAAGCCCGTTTCCGTTGACATTGTATCCTCGACTCAAATTCTCACATATGTGTCCGGTCGGCTGGATACACCACATCGACAACATATCGATCATGGTATTGAAAATCAAATGCTGACATCTTCGCGAATCTACATGCCCAAACCAGGGATATTCATACCGCCGGTCAATTCCGACATCGTATCCTGATTCAGCTTTGCTGCCGACTCTTGCGCCTGCGTGACGGCGGCGACAATCAGGTCTTCGAGCATTTCGATATCGCCATCCTTAATAACCTGCGGATCAATCTTGACCGCCTTGATATCGCCTTTGCCGGTAACAATGGCTTTGACCATGCCACCACCCGCGGAACCTTCGACCTCCTTGGCGTTTAGTTCTTCCTGAAGCTCCATCATGCGCGCCTGCATCTTCTGTACCTGCTTCATCATGTCGCCGAAACCTTTGGGCATCTATCTTCTCCTACTTGTAGTTGTGTACGATCCTAAGCTGTTGGTAGACGCTGTGCGCCGCTACTGATCTGACAAGTCCTGTCTGCCGACGATCTCAGCGTCGAAAATTTCCATCGCTTTAACCACCGCCGGATGATCGGCTTTCTCGCTGTCTGCCAGAAGTCCGGCCTGTTTGCAGTTCTCCTGCCGGTGCGCCAAGTTCTTGTCAACGAAAAACTCGAAAT
>JAPLUP010000501.1 GCA_026397575.1 Candidatus Zixiibacteriota bacterium | reverse complement strand
CCATGGCATTAAGCAGCAAGTTGAGAACAAGTTGATGTATACTCTCGCTGTCGACTTCCGCGATAATGTCGCTTTCGATCATCGTGATCAATTCCAGCCCTTTGTCGTTGACCTGTCTTTCCATTTGTTTCGCCGCTGCCGTTACGGTCGCATTCAAATCTGCCCGCTGCAACGCTATTTCCCGTGGTCGACCAAAATCGAGAAACTCCCGGACGGTGCGGTCGATTCTGCCAATCTCGGATGAGACAATTCCTTGGAACTCTCTACGTTCGTCCGTCGACGTTGCCGGCGAGTTGATGATTTCCACCGCGCCTTTGATCGACGCCAGCGGGTTCTTTATCTCATGCGCCACGCTAGCTGCCATCTGTCCCATCTGCGACAACCGCTGCGACCGTTCGAGTTGCAGGGCGGTTTCCTCATGTCGCGCCCGGATTCGTCTCTCGCGATCAACCAGTAGACCGATCAGTCCGCCAATCGCGAAATAGAAGACGATTTCCACCCATTCGCTCGATGGTTCCATATGGGGATTGTTTGACCAGAGAATAAACGGTTGTATCATCAGAGAAATTGTGGCCGCAGTGATCAGACCGCCGCGCAAACCAAACCATGCTGCCGCCATAACGATCGGTATATAGCACAATCGGCTGTGAATGGCGTGCACCCAGCCGGCATGCCCGAACAGCGGCACCAGAATCCAGCCGTAGTGAATCGCCACAGTAATGGCGGTCACGACTGCCAGGGAGACGATCTTCCACCAGAGATCGGCATTGTCTCTCTTGCCACTCTTGCTCATAAGAATCCTTTCGCCAGTGCGTCGGCTGCTTGCCAGTCACGAAACAGGTATGAACATAATGTCACACCTGTTTACGGTTTCAACAATACTATGCAGCTATGGTTTCGGCAAATTGGAAATTGGCGATGCTCGGTAGGTCTATTGGGGCTGTGACTGTCTCTCGACCGGCGATGTCGTGGTATCGAGCACTTCCCGAATCTTTTGTAACAGTTGCCTCGAGCTGAATGGCTTGGGAATGAATCCCTTGATTCCTTGATCCAATACTTCCTGCACGTCGCTGTCACTATAGCCCGACATCAACAGCACACGCACATGCGGGTCAATCTGTTTCATTGCCGCGAAGACATCCTTTCCGTGCATATTAGGCATCATCATGTCTAAAAGCACCAGATCGAATTCCGCAGCTTTATCTTTGTATAGCGCAACTGCTTCCGGTCCGTCGGCGCAGGCGGTAACGCGGTAGCCCGCGTTGGCGAGAATTCTGGTCGCCAAATTGCGAACCACTTCTTCATCTTCCACAAGTAACAGGCGTTCCTCGCCGGTAAGCTTTAGTTTCCGTTCGCTTGGAACTGCCTGCTTATGTTCTTCAGCGGTGACGGGGAACAACAGCCTGAACGTCGAGCCGCATCCGGGTTGGCTAGTGACTTCGACGCTTCCATGATGATTCCTAAGACATCCATAGACTCCCGGAAGACCCAACCCGGTGCCCTGCCCCTGCGCCTTAGTTGTGAAAAAGGGGTCAAAAATATGAGCCATGACTGCCTCATCCATGCCGATACCGGTGTCGGCCAGAGAGATGGCCAGATAGTCCCCGGCGCCCAGATCCAGCGAGTGAAGCTGACAATACGTTTCGTCCAGGTGAACATTCTCGGTCTGAAACGTCAATCGTCCTCCCTCCGGCATAGCATCGCGCGCGTTGATCGCCAAGTTCAGAATCGCACTCTGAATCTGCGAGGGATCACCGCTGATGAACGGCCTTTCTGCATAGTAATTCTGTTTGATTTCGACACGGCGATCAATCGAGTGTTCGAGTATCGCTATGACCTCATCGATGACTTCATTGACATTCACCAGAATCGACAGGAACCTCCCCTTGCGCGCGAAGGCAAGAAGCTGTCCGGTCAGATCGGCCGCACGGTTGGCGGCCTTGAGGATTTCCTCGGCATAGCCGCTAACCTTGGGCCCGGCTTCTTCGTCGAGAGTCAATAACTCGGCAAAACCCTTGATGCCTGCAAGCAGATTGTTGAAGTCGTGCGCGATTCCCGCGGCGAGCAGTCCCACAGCCTCCAGCTTCTGGGATTGACGCAGCCGATTCTCCAACTCGGCTTCCTGCGTGACGTCACGCTTGACGGCAACGTAACTGACGATGGCGCCGTTTTGATCCCGAATCGGCGAGATGCTGCACTCTTCCTCGTAAACTGATCCATCTTTGCGACAGCTCCGCAGACGGCCGGTCCAGACCTGTCCCTCTCTCAGAACCAGCCACATCTCATTATGGAAATCGTCGTCCTGTTCACTTGAGGACATTGTTCTCATATTCTTGCCAATCGTTTCGTCACGTCGATAGCCAGAAATTCTTTCAAAAGCCGGATTGACATATTCGATTTGACCCTCCAGGTCGGTAATAACTATTGCTTCCGCCGCCTGCTCCGTTGCTGTTGCCAACCGCGCCAGTTCCATTTCCACGCGCTTGCGCTCGGTGAGATCGCGGAAGCTCCAGACTCTGCCGACGACTTCATCACCTACCCGCTGCGGTTGAGAATAGCGCTCGAACACTCGCCCGTCTTTGAATTCGACGGTATCATAGGATTGTGAGTCGGGGTGTGCGTAGAGCTGTTTGACCCGTTCGACAAAACGCTGGGGGTCCTTGAGCTGATCCACCACGTATTTAAGCAGTTTCTCATCGTCCTTAAGCACCACGAGAAATTCGGGAATACGCCACATCTCCAAGAACTTCCGATTGAAGCTCGACACGTTGCCGACTCGGTCAACCGCCAGAATGCCGTCCGCCGTCGATTCCAGCGTCGCTCGCTGCAATGACAGCGATCTCTCCAGCGCATTTTGTGATTTCCGACGTTCGGTGATGTCGCGGACGATTGCCAATATGTGTTGCTCGCCGGCAATCTCAATGCCGTTGAGCTTCACTTCCGCATCGAAGCGAGTGCCGTCCAGTTTTGTGTGTGTCCATTCGAAGAACTGAGATCGTCCAGCCATCGCCTCGTTCATTTTCTCAAGCGCTTTCTTCGTCGACTCAGCGCCGTCCGGCTGTCTGGCAGGTGAAAACCTAACTGGCGACTGCTGCAGAATCTGTTCACGCGTACAACCGAATATCTCGCAGGTAGTCGAGTTGCAGTCGACAAAGAGATAATCCTTCATCAAGAAGATCGCATCCTGAGCCGACTCGAAAAGCGTTCGATACTTGGTCTCACTTAGCGCCAGTTCGTCCTTCGCCGCCCGTTGCTCGGTAATGTCGGAGATCAGTCCTTCATAGGAGACTATAGACCCGCTTTCATCCGCATGCACGGAGGGCGTATTTCTCACCCAGCGAATTGAACCGTTTTTATGGATAATTCGATGCTCCAGCGGGGAAACTGTCGCTCCGCTCAGCGTTAAGACTACATGTTCTTGCACGGCTGGTCGATCCTCTTCGAAAGCCATCTCAAACCACAGGTATGGATTCTCTTCGAACTCCTTTGGAGTAAAGCCGGTGACTGCAAGACAACCTTCGCCGTAAGAGGTCGAAACGGGCCTCCCATCTGCGATTTTCACAGTGTAGATGTAGTCAGTTACCGACGCCAAGAGTCGTTTGTAGCGCTCTTTACTCTCGCGTAGCGCTTTCTCAGCCTGCTTACGATCGGTGATGTCGTGGGCATAACCGGTCGTGCCAATGATCGTCCCTTGCGTATCGAAAACGAGGGTCTTGGACGTTTCGAACCACTTAGTTTCACCTCTATCAAAAATCGGTTCTTCAAGCGTGATGGATTTCCCCGATTTCATAACCTCGGCATCATCGGAGCGGTATTTGTCCGCAAGTTCCCGTGGCCAAAGATCGATATCTGTCAGACCAACAATATCCTCCGGCTTTCCCCTGCCACATGATCTTGCGTATTCGTGATTTACGGCAAGGTACCTGTTGTCCACATCTTTCAGCCACATCAGACCGGGTTGGTTTTCGAAGATAGCGGAAAGGTATGACTCGCGTGTACGAAGAGTGTCCTCGGCCTGCTTGCGTTCGGTGATGTCGCGGACATATTCCACGACGGCGAAGCATTCAGCATCCGCGTCCATCAGTGGATAGGCGTGCAACTCGGCCCAACGTTGCTGGCCTTGTGGTCCGACGCATGGTACCTGCTGCATCTGCGGCAGCTTGGTGTCGATCGCCCGCAGTGTCGGACAGGATGCGCAAGGGGTCTTAGCGCCCGCGTACACTTCATAGCATTTCCTGCCTGCGAACGGAAAGGCGTGCGCGTGTAAAGTCTCCATCTTCTTGTTCACCCGCAGTATTGTCAGGTCCGTGTCCAACACGCTGATACCTTCCTGAATCCCATCGAACACTCCCTGCAGAAAATTCTCCCGTTCCTGCAGCTCTTCACTCGTGCGAACTCGCTCGGTGATGTCCTGATGGGTGCCTGACATCAACAGTGGCTTTCCGTCGTAGCTCCAAGTGTGAACGCGTCCTCGGTCAAGAATCCAAACCCAGTCGCCGTTCTTGTGCCTCATCCGCAATTCGCACTCGTAGTAGTCTCGCTCGCCTTCGAAATGCTCCCTTAACGCTTCATTGGACGCCTGCAGATCATCAGGATGAGTCAGCTCATTCCACTTCTGCATGGTGATAGGCAATAACTCCTCCAGAGTATAGCCGAGCATCTCCGCCCAACGGTTGCTGATCACGGTTTCACCGGTAGCAACTGTGAATTCCCAGGTGCCGACATTGGTTCCTTTGATAATATCGTGGAGACGGCGTCGCTCCTCGGTAATTGTGAACTCTGCACGCTTGCGCTCGGTGATGTCGACGAGGGTGCTCTGCATGCCGACAACCGCACCTTGAGAATCGGTCAGCGGCCTTGAACTATTCAATACTGTGATGACACTCCCGTCTTTTCGAATCAACCGATGTTCGTAGTTGATTATGCGATCTCCTGCGAGCAATTTCTGATGTGCCGGCAGTACGACAACGGGATCTGCATCCACATCCGGAATACTCAAACCAAGCAACTCTTCCCTTGAATAGCCCAACAAGTCTAACCCGGCCTGATTTGAGTCAAGGAAGTTCTTTTCTTGATCAAAAATGTAGATTGCAGCAACGGATTCATCGAATATTCCCCGGAATTTTTCGCTTTGCTCTCTCAATTTGAGCTCTGTCTCTCTGCGTTCCGTGATGTCAACAAACAAGCAATGTGTTCTCACAAACTTGCCCAACTCATCGTAAACGACCTTGCCGTTAAAGGATGCTGTAATTGTCGTACCATCCTTCTTGACCATGTCGACCTCAAGGGCTGTCACTTGTCCGTCAATGCGAAATTGCGCGAATTTATCGGGGAACATTCCGGAGTAGTGTGGGGTTAGAAACCCGCCAAAATCGTGACCGATAACTTCGTCACGCGAATAGCCAAGTGTGTCTAACCACAACTGATTTACGCTCAGGATGCGTCCGGTTGCATCCAAAGACTGATAAGGCAGTGGCGCTTCGGCAAAAAGATTGTGTGTTAGCTGTTCGCTCTCTTCAAGAGCTGCCCGCAGTCGCTGCCGGCGTTGGTAAGACCGCGAGAGATATATTCCCATAATGATCAGGGCGAGTACGCCCACGAGGCGCTCGAATAAATCATCGGGATTGATTTGGGTCAACAGCGCTCGCCAAAACGGAATATGATGAAACACAAAGGAATCCAACATGGCGGCGGCCGACCAGAATCCCAGTGCTGCCACAACGGCTATTGCGATAATTTTAGATTCAGTTTTCACGTTCGCCTGCTGCCCCGCGAGCCGAGTGCCGCTTCAAACTCTGGGGCGTCGCTCCTTAAATCGAGATCCTTCGATCAAGTGATTGCCTCAAAACTGAGGATAGCACCTCGCCTCCTCGGTATTCGGGAGATTCTTCGTCGCCCTTCGCGTTCCTCAGAATGACACCCGAGGAGGTTTTTCAACAGCCATCTGCGCGGGAATGAATTGGCAGGGTGCTTCTATTTTATGATTAAGATCATGCGCCACCTTTTGCGCGTTTTTCAACAGTCCCATTATGCTGATGGTGATAATAGCGATAGTCCGTCACTTGAATCACACTTCGACAGATTCGTTTTCGTGCGGTCACTTCTATTTCTTGGCCTGCTGCCAATGATATTCCATTCTTTCGAGCGTCGCTTGTTTCAGAGTGAGACCTTCGGCGAGCAGCGCTTTTTCCATTTTGTCGAAGCGGTCGGTGAACTTTCTGATCGTGCCATTGAGACATCCTTCCGGTTCGGCCTGGATATGGCGCGCAAAATTGACCAGTGAAAACAGCAGGTCGCCCAGTTCATCTTTGATAGCCGCTGTATCTTCATCCGCTAATGCCGTCCTGAACTCGGCCAGTTCCTCCTCGATCTTGGCGAACACATCCTCCGGTCGTTCCCAATCGAAGCCAAACTGTGCCGCCTTCTCTTGAACTCGATAGGCTTTCAACAACGCCGGCATCGTCTTCGGCACACCGGATAGGACCGTCTTTCCGTTCTCTTCCGGCTGGCGCTTCTGCATCTTGACCGCCTCCCAGTTTTCGCGTACTTGTTCCGGTGTAAGGTCCTTGCGGATGCCAAATACGTGCGGGTGACGTTCGATCATCTTCTGCGTGACCGTCGCGACCACGTCCTCGATACTGAATTGTCCCTTCTCCTCGGCAATCTCGGCCTGGAAGATTATATGTAGCAAGATGTCCCCGAGCTCTTCTTTCAACTTGGCATGGTCTTCCGATTCAGCAGCTTCCACGGCCTCGTAGGTTTCCTCGATCATGTAGGGAAGCAGAGACTCCGACGTTTGCGCCCTGTCCCAGTTGCAACCTCCCGGCGCCCGCAGCGCTTTGAGAATCTCTACTAATCTATTGAAGGACTTATCGTTGTCGCTCATTGAAGTCTCGTCCACTTCTGCCGATCACTATAGCATTCTAATATAGGCGCGCCGCGAGGGCGTTCCAAGTCATTTATTAACGGCTTGACAGTCAAAGGCAATGTAATATACTCTGTGGCTCATTTCAGAAGAAGGATACGATGAACGGCGACAATATTGCGAAACAGTATAATCCCTTTGGCATCGAAGAGCGAATCTACCAGGACTGGTTGACTAAAGGCTATTTCCACGCGGACAATAGCTCTCCCAAGCCGACCTATTCGATAGTCATTCCGCCTCCCAACGCCACTGATGTTTTGCATCTTGGGCACGCCCTCAACAATACACTGCAAGACATCATGATCCGTTGGCGCAAGATGAGCGGATACGAAACCTGCTGGCTTCCCGGCACCGATCATGCCGGCATTGCTACGCAAGTGGTCGTCGAAAAACTCCTGGTGAAAG
>JAPLUP010000319.1 GCA_026397575.1 Candidatus Zixiibacteriota bacterium | reverse complement strand
GCCGATGCTCGGATAACGATGCACGCGCAGATCGTGCTGTGTCCGGGGATCAACGACGGCGCGCACCTGGAGCGCACCGTGCGCGACCTGGCTTCGCTCCACCCCTGGATCGCATCGGTCGCGGTCGTGCCGGTCGGTCTGACGAAGTACAGAGACAGTCTGTTTGCTTTCGATACCTACGACATGGACAACGGCCTGCCGGGGAATTTCGTTTCGGCAGTGGGCGCCAGTGGCGACCTGATCTGTGCCGGTCTCTACGATACGCTGAGCCAACAGTCGCTCGGATTCATAGTTTCGACTAACGGTGGTAGCAACTGGCAGCAAACATTATCGGAGCAGGCGGTTGGCGCAAACAAAATGATACAGGAGATCGCTATCCACAGCGGCAGCATCTGGGCTGCCTGTAATCAGGGGGGGCTTTTGCGCTCCACCGACAACGGTCTCACATGGCGCAACTACTATCTTGATTCGACGGTCACTTCCGCCGACGATCCGCGAAACGCCATGCACTGTGTCAGTGTCGCTCCACGGGGAGATCATACAAGGCTGCTTGTCGGCAGCGATTCAGGCATCGTTGTATTCTACTTTACCAACTTGTCAGTTATTGACTCGACGCGGTATTTGCCTCTGCAAGACGATACGGCAAACGGTCAGAAAGTGGTATCGATCAGCACAATGGTAACAGCCAATGGCGACGAAATCTGGGCGGCGACACATCTCATCCGGCAGGGCGAGGGTTTAAGGCCCGGCACAATCAGGAGTACCAATAACGGGGAAAGTTGGAGTCATTATCTCGTTGGTCCGCCTGCGATTGTGCCGACGGAAGTCAGAATCGTTGACCAGTTCAAAGATACGCTGGTTTGGGTCGCCACAGAGAGTGGCATGCGCGAGTCAATAAATTTCGGCGATCGTTGGAATATTCCGTTGATTGCGAGCTATCCCGACACGATCAGAAGTTCGGACACAGTGTTGGCCGTGGAGGCTACGTCAGAGCAAACGCACGTCGGCTCGTTACGTAAGGGCGCTGGGTTTCTGGGTCTGTACGGCGACAGCACGTCTGCCGCGCTCTATTGGCTGGTGCTGAAAGCCAATCTGGTGGCCGATAGTTTCGACAACGTTGGCAGGTCGTATGTGCTCATCGACAGCGTTCCCAACGACTCACAGATAGCCGGCAATTTCATCCCGGCTTTGGGACTGCAACATCGGGGTGACAAGAACGTAATTTGGGCAGCAGTTCGTAGCACCAGCAATTATCAGCACAATGGTATTTGCATCACGAGAAATCGCGGTAGGACATGGAAACTGGTTGCCGACGGAGCTATTGCGTGGAATTTTGAGTTCAACGGAGACACGGCATGGGCAGCCACTTCACAAGGTCTGCTCATGACGACGGATGAAGGCGCGAATTGGAAGACGCTGAAGATTGCCGAAAAGGCAACCGGAAGGGAAATTGGCGGAAACGTCGAGGTCTATGCTGCCAGGTACGTAAATGGCGCGCTGTGGGTGGGGACGAATGACGGAGTCGCGCGGAGCGTCGATCTGGAGGACTGGCAGATTTGGCGTGTCTTCTATCCAATTGTGGAAACAGCGGGAGATGACGAGCGATCATACGCGACGCCGAATCCTTTTTCGCCATACCTGTCCGACGGGCCATTGAAGTTCCACTATCGGCTCAAGCAACCGGGAAATATCACGATCAAGGTGTATGACTTCGCCAATAACCTCGTCAAGACCGTGGTCAGCGGGATTGGTCGAGATGGGGGGGTGCAGTACGATGATCTTGAGCGATGGGATGGGCGCAACGGCAAAGGCGATATTGTGGCTGGGGGCGTATACTTGTACGTTATCGAATCCTCCGGAGGCGACAATCTCCTGGGCAAATTCATGGTGATACCATAATAT
>JAPLUP010000521.1 GCA_026397575.1 Candidatus Zixiibacteriota bacterium | reverse complement strand
GAAACAGTCAGGAAAGGATTCCTGACTACGCAGCGAAGTTAAGATCGGTTTCGAACCTTGGCAGTCGGGTGAGATCCAGCACATTTCGACCGGCTCATTTCGACTAGCTCAATGCGAGATTAGAGGACAATTTGAAAGCCGCTGAAATTAGAGAGTCATTCCAACAGTATTTTGAATCCAGGGGGCACAAACGTGTCGCCAGTTCGTCGTTGATTCCGCTGGATGATCCGACATTGCTGTTCACCAACGCCGGCATGAACCAATTCAAGGATATCTTCCTTGGCCAGCGCAAGGTGCCTTACAACCGCGCTACGAGTTCGCAGAAGTGTATTCGGGCCGGGGGTAAGCACAACGACCTCGAAAACGTCGGTGAGGACGCGCGGCACCTCACCTTCTTTGAGATGCTGGGGAATTTTTCGTTCGGGGACTATTTCAAAGAGGAAGCAATTACCTTCGCCTGGGATTATGTGCACAACATTCTCAAGCTGCCCCCTGACCGGCTCTACGCTACGGTCTTAACCGACGATGATGAGGCCTTTAAGCTCTGGGGCAGAATTGCGCCGCAGTTGAAGAGTGGACGCATCCTCCGTTTCGGCGAGAAAGACAATTTTTGGTCGATGGGTGAAACCGGCCCCTGCGGTCCCGACTCGGAACTGCATTTCGACCGCGGCGCGCAGTATTCTTGCGGCAAACCGACCTGTGGTGTCAACTGCGAGTGCGACCGCTATATGGAAATCTGGAATCTGGTCTTTATGCAATTCAACCGCGACACCGAAGGCAAATTGACGCCGCTGCCAAAACCGTCGGTCGACACCGGCGCCGGTCTTGAACGAATTGCGATGGTGATGCAGAAGGTCGATTCCAACTACGATACCGACCTGTTTACACCATTGTTGAGAACAATCGAGCAGATGTCGGGCAAGGAATACTTCGAGGACAAGCGCGGCACCTCGCACCGCGTGATTGCCGATCATATCCGCGCGTTGACTTTTGCGATTGCCGATGGTGCTATGCCCTCCAACGAGGGACGCGGCTATGTGCTGCGGCGTATCCTGCGGCGCGCATCGCGGCATGGCAGACTGCTCGACATGCATGAGCCGTTTATCTACAAGCTGACAGCTACATTGGTTGATATCATGGGAAACAGCTTTCCCGAGATCAAGCAGCAGGCCGAGCATGTGGCATTGGTGATCAAATCGGAAGAAGAGAGTTTTGGCGAGACGCTGGATAGAGGATTGCACTACTATAATGAGCAGGCTCGCCCGCTGGCTTCCGGAAAGAACAAAGTAATTCCGGGTGGCGTAGTATTTATGCTTCACGACACCTACGGCTTCCCGGCAGATCTAACTGCCACAATAGCCAAAGACGACGGCCTGATAATAGACTGGGCGGGATATGAAGAAGCAATGGCTCTACAAAGGGAGAAGTCGAAGAGAAGATTTCATATAGGGCTCATGGCCATTCCAGCGAATCTGCATGAGCATACAGACTTTGTGGGATATGACGACAAATTTACGACAGAGGCACAAATCGTCACCTATTCTGAGGCCGTTTTTGACTGCAGACTAGCCCTTGTGCTGGACAAGACAACATTCTACGCCGAATCAGGAGGGCAGGTTGGTGACGCGGGAGAAATCCGCATCGGAGTCAGGTCCTTGCAAGTCTACAGTACCGTCAAAGCGGGGGATGCCCACTATCATCTGATCAGTGGTGAAACACCCTCGTTGTCAGAGAGTGATGGTACATCCGTAGTGGCCATCGTCGACGGCGTTCGCCAGAAACACGTCCAGCGCAACCACACGGCCACGCACTTGCTGCACAAGGCACTCCGTACAGTGTTGGGCGATCACGTGCAGCAGAAGGGATCGCTGGTTGACCCGGATCACTTGCGGTTTGATTTCTCTCACTACAAGCAACTCAGCGAAGAAGAACTGAAAGAAATCGAACGGCCGGTGAATGAGCAGATACTGCTCAATCGCAAAGTGAAATGGGAAAACCTGCCGATTGGCGAAGCCAAGGCGCGCGGCGCAATGGCACTGTTTGGCGAGAAGTATGGCGATACAGTTCGTATGGTGGAAATCGAGGATTATTCCCGCGAGTTATGCGGCGGTACACACGTGCAGGCGACCGGTGAGATCGGCTTGTTTGTAATCACGGCGGAGTCGGCGATTGCCGCCGGTATTCGTCGTATCGAAGCGTTGACCGGCAAAGGCGCGCTTAACTACTTGAGCAATCTCAAGAATCAGTTTGACTACACAGCGCGGCTCCTCAAGCAACCACAGGAAAAAGTGGTCGAGCGGATAGAAGAACTGCTCGAAGAATCAAAGCGGTTGAAAAAAGAACTCGACAAGTCGCAGGCGCAGTCGGCGGCATCGGGAATCGCAGACCTGTTTAAGCACAAAATCAAGAAGATCAAAGGTGTGACGTTGTTGGTGAACAAGTTCGAATCGAAAGAGCAACTTAACACCTACGCCGACGTCACCCAGACGATTACCTATCCGGCAATCGGCGTTTTTTTCAACGATGCCAATCAATATGCGGTGACTTCATCGAAACCGGCAATTGCGATGAAGCTTTCGGCGCGCGACATAATTAATCATCTCAACAAGCGACTATCCGGCAGAGGGGGCGGCCGCGAGTATTTCACTCAAGGCGGCTGTGATCAACCATTGACTGAGCAGTTGCTGGAATCCTGGTTGACTGTGCGCAGCAGGCTCAGGAAGGAGGCGCTGATGCCGTGATGATCGGCGGCTCCGGTGTGCTGTCGGCGCGCATGGAAGAAGTGGCACATGACATCAAGCGGCAGATCACAATCCCACTGATCATCTTCCCCGGCGGAGCTAATCAACTTTGTCGTTTTGCCGATGGGTGCTGTTTACGTCGCTTCTGTCGGGGCGCAATCCTGAGTACCTGATCGGCGAGCAGGTTAAGGGTGCTCCGTTGGTGAAGGAATATGGATTGGAGGCGATTCCGACCGCATATTTGTTGATCGAATCAGGCGCGCGAACTTCGGTGGAATCTTATTCGCACACGCATCCGATTCCGCGGCACGAAACCGAATTCCTCAAAGCTCACGCGCTGGCGGCGCAGTATCTCGGAATGAAAATGGTCTATCTGGAGGCCGGTTCGGGGGCCGTCTATACCGTTCCCGAAAACATGATTGCTGCCGTGAGAGACGCGGTCTCGCTGCCGATCATCTGTGGCGGCGGTATCCGTCATCCGGAGATGGCGGCGCGCAAGGTGACAGCCGGCGCGCAGTTTATTGTCGTCGGCAATCGCTTTGAGGAAAACAGTCATCGCTCACTTTTCTCAGAGTTCGCCGATGCTATTCATCAAAGATCATCTCATTTAGTAGACAAGACCGATGACCGACCGTAAAGACATAATCGCTCTGGCTGTTCGCGACGCTGTCGCGCTCAGAACTGCCTACACCCAACACCGTGAGGAATGGTTGCTGGCGGCTTCTGACCGTCTCGCCGATGCCTTCCGCAAAGGCAACAAGGTGCTGATCGCCGGCAACGGTGGTTCGGCGGCAGACAGTCAGCATTTTGCGGCAGAGTTGATCGTGCGGCTGTCATCACAGCTTGATCGACAAGCGCTGCCCGCTATTGCGCTCACCGTCGATACTTCGGTGCTGACGGCAGCGACTAATGACTACGGCTTCCAGCGGATCTTCAGCAGGCAGATAGAAGCACTCGGCAAGGCGGGGGATGTGTTTATCGGCCTATCGACATCCGGCAAATCGGAAAACATTATCGAAGCGTTTCGGGCAGCCCAAGTCAAGTCGTTGACGACTGTGGGGCTGTTTGGCGAAAAGGGATTACAGGAACCAAGTCTCTGCGACCTGCCGTTGAGTGTGCCGTCGGATGCGACCATGCGCATTCAAGAAGAACACATCTTCAGTCTTCATCTTCTGGTGCAGCTGACGGAGTCATTGCTGTTCGGCTAATAGCGCTACCGTTCTGCTGAGTTTTTCTTCTCCAACAGGAAATACTTCTGTTCAGGGACGCTCTTGATCAATCGGTACTGCTCAAAGCGACCGCCCTGTTCGGGCAGCGTGAAGTCCCAGTCGTGCATGATCTCGGGATCGACAAGCAAATATCTGACATCGTGTCGTGCCGCATATTTTTCGAGTTGTTGAATAGTTCGGTTGTTTCCGCCGGCAATACGCGCTCCCCAGTATGACTGAATCATGAACGAATCAATCTCAGGGAAAATGAACTTGGCAGGCGCCATGACAAGCGTTCCCTTGCTCATTTGCTGCGCGAGCACCTTGTGTGCTTCAATCTCTTGTGGCGCCTGGCGCTCAATCAAGGCACCTTCTCCGAGAGCGTAGCCACCATACAGGCCGAAGACTGCCACCCCGGAAATAAGTACGACTCGCAGCCCCTTCGCCGCCTGCAACTGCCCACTGAAGAGATTGTCTAACGCTCGCGCGCAGACGATCGCGAAAAACGGGACGAGAGGAAGCATGTAGCGCGTGATCTTGGGGAACGGTGCCATCGCACCGCAGAGGAAGAGTGTAGTCAGATATATCCAGAAGAACTTCTGCCGGCTGTAGTCTTCGCGCTTGGTCAGCAGCAGCGACAGGATGAACATTACAGATATGCCGATCACCATCGGCTGACGGAAGAGTCGCTTGTGCTCATCGATGAGGTTCAGAATCGGACTCCACCATTCGATTCGCACCATGGAAGACATCGTATCGTTGTGGAATAGTTGTTGGATTGCCAAAGCATTGTCGGTGACGAATCCGGAAATATAGGGAAAGAATCCGATCGCCGCAGTCAGCCCAAAGGGAATCGCGTAGCGGTACTCACGTGCAAACATCATAGCAACAATGCCGGCGGCAGCAAACGCCAGTCCTGCCGGGTGTGCCGAGCCAGACAGACCGGACAGCAATCCGGCCACGAGAACTAGCCGTATCTTCTGTTGGGCTCTCGCCTGCTGTAACGCGATGTAGCTGGCAAAACCGAGGCAGGTCACCAGCATCTCCGGTCGATAGATGCGCATCATTTCC
>JAPLUP010000563.1 GCA_026397575.1 Candidatus Zixiibacteriota bacterium | reverse complement strand
CATTCCGTTGGGTCGTGTTGGTACTCCTGAGGAAATCGCCGGAGCCGTGTTGTTTCTCGCGTCGGATTTGTCGAGCTTTATCACGGGAGAAATTCTCAACGTAAACGGCGGTGCGGTTTTGTGCGGGTAGAGGGCTGGATTGCTGTTACTTCCCCGCCATGATATGATAATGCAGATGAAACACTGTCTGCCCTGAGCGCGGACCGTTGTTGATCATGATCCGGAAGTCTTTGGATCTCTCACCAAGTTCAGTGATCACACGCTTGACTGTCTTAACCAGCATTTGGTGCACCTCCTGAGGCGCATCCATAAAATTGTTGTAGTGGGTCTTCGGGCAGACCAGCAGATGTATAGGCGTTAGCGGCGCGCGGTCAAAGAAGACGATTACGTCATCGTCCTGATAATACACTTTCGCCGGCGCCTCGCCCAGTATGATTCGGCAGAACATGCAGTTCATCTTGTTATGAAACGATCACATCCCCAGGTGGTCAAGCAGAATTTTGCTTGCGATCCGAAAGGCACAGACGTATTCTGGATTATAGCGCCCACGGCAGGCCGGGCCTTCACATGGTATCTGCAGGAGAATAGTATGAAGATCACGTTCTATGGCGGCACCGAAACGACGACCGGCTCGATGCACTTGCTTGAAGTCGAACAGTCGAAAATCCTTCTCGATTGCGGCATGTTTCAAGGCAGTCGCAGGAAAGCGTACGATCTGAACAAGAATTTCCCTTTTGATCCCGCCACGCTGGAAACAGTTCTGCTGTCGCACGCGCATATCGATCACTGCGGCAACCTTCCCAACCTGCATGAGCAGGGTTACGAGGAGAAAATATTCTGCACGCATGCCACTCGCGATCTGGCCAGTGTTATGCTCAAGGATGCGGCTTACATCCAAATGAAGGACTCCGAGTTCCTGCACAAGCGCGGCAAAGTCGCATTCGGGCCACTCTATGACATCATGGCTGCCGAAAAAACGATCTGGCATTTTGCCTCTGTCAACTACCATCAGAAGTTTCGCATACATCCTTCGGTGAAAGTTGAGTTTTTTGATGCCGGCCACATCCTGGGCGCGGCATTGACCAAGCTCAGTGTTGCCATGAATGGTAAAAACGTCGAGGTAGTTTATGCGGTCGATTTGGGTCGCAAAAATCTGCCGATTTTGCGCGACCCGGAATCAGTCGGACACGCCGACTATCTTATCATCGAGTCAACCTACGGCGGCAGACTTCATACAGACATCTCGAAGGCAGCTTCTCTGCTTGAGGACGTCATTAACCGTACCAGCAAACGCGGCGGGAAGATCATCGTGCCGGCTTTCAGTCTGGAGCGCACACAAGAACTAGTCTATGTCATTCGCGAGTTGAAGAAAGATAAGCGCATTCCCAACCTGCCAGTCTATGTCGATTCGCCGCTGGCAGTTAATGTCACTGACATCTTCCGTCTGCATCCTGAATGCTTCGATTTTGAGACCAATCAATTGATGGAACAGGATGAAGATCCCTTTGGTAGCGCCGAGTGCACCTATGTCCGCTCGGTGGAAGCATCCAAACGGCTAAACGGACTCCCAGGACCGCTGATTATCATTTCCGCATCGGGGATGTGCGAAGCAGGACGTATCTTACACCATCTCGCCAATAATTGTTCCGACCCCAAAAACACGATCCTGATTGTGGGCTATCAAGCGGAAGGCACTCTCGGGCGGCGCATGGTTGACGGCGCCAAGGAGATCAAGGTCTTTGGGGATATCTACAAGCTTAATGCCGAAGTCCTGGAGTTGGACACCTTCTCTGCTCACGCTGATGAAACCGACTTGGTCGAGTATGTCGCGGCCTTGAACCCTAAGCCAAAGATGACTTTCTTGGTGCATGGCGAACCCGAAGCCCGTACGGCGTTCCAGAAAGCGCTCAAGGAAAAAGCCGGCCTCGACGGCATAATGCCCCGCTACGGACAGTCGTTTGAACTGAGCTTATAGCAGCTTGGCCAAATTGGGCGTTTCCGAGTCAACACCTCATTGATACTCCTCCAGTGATGGCTTGTCTTGCCCTACCCAGGTCTCCTTATTTCGCCCAGATTCGCAGACCAGACTGCAAACCCAACTCCCCGACCATAACTGGACTATTGAAAAACCTCGGAATTGTCATTGCGAGGAGTCCCGCAGTCGTGGGACGACGAAGCAATCTGCGCGCCTGCATCTGGAGAGCGTAAATCGAGATTGCTCCGTCGTGCTCCACACCCTGCATCACCTTTCCGCACTCCTCGCAATGACAGGGTCTGAACTTTTTCAACAGTCCCATAACCAACATTTGTCCCGATAGGAGTGTAGCCTTTGAAAAAGTCACAAAAAAGCGAAAGAATCCTTGACAGCGCCGACCCCCGATGTTATGATTGCAGACAAAGCTCGTGAATTGTTTCACATCCGCGTCAGGTTGGCGCGGACAAAACTCGCTGATTTGCAGGAGCAGACAGAGCGAGACACGCGCAAAGAGACAGAATCAAATCATAAATCAGGAGGAAGACCTGGATGAGCGCACTCAAAGACAAACTTGTAGCTGATTTCCCGAAGTTCAGGGATGAAATCGCGGCTCTGGTCAAAGAGCACGGCGATGTCAAAATCTCAGAAGTCACAAACTCGCAGGCCTATGGTGGGATGAGTGGTGTCAATGGACTGGTCTGTGACACTTCGGAGGTTCCTCCCGATCGCGGGCTTATCATCCGCGGGATACCAATCGGTGATCTGACCGAGAAGTCACCGGAAGAGGTTTTCTGGCTGCTGTTGACCGGAGAATTGCCGACAAAAGCTCAAGTCAAAGACCTAAGCGACGATCTGAAATCGCGTGCAAAAGTGCCCGACTATGTCTGGAAGGTGCTGGAAGCAATGCCCAAGGATTCGCATCCAATGGCGATGTTTGATACGGCGATATTGGTTATGGAAAAAGAGTCAAAGTTCCGCCTCAACTACGACCTCGGCATGAAAAAGTCGGACTATTGGGTCTGGACGCTTGAAGATGCTCTGGATATCGTCGCCAAGCTGCCGGAAATCGCTGCCGGTGTCTACCGCTTGCGATTCAATAAAGGACCGCGCATCCCCTTTGATCCCTCGCTCGACTGGTCCGGCAACTATGTTAAGATGCTCGGTCTCGGCGACCCGGGGGGCAAGTTTACCGAATGCATGAAGCTCTATCTCGTGCTCCACTCCGATCATGAATCCGGAAACGTCAGCGCACATACAACGTTCTGCGTCAATTCGGCGCTGTCCGATCTGTACTACTCCCTTTCTGCCGGTTTGAACGGACTGGCCGGCCCACTGCACGGCCTGGCGAATCAGGAGTGCCTGGGCTGGGTTCTGGAAACCAAGAAGAAGTTCGGTGGCGTCCCGACCGAGAAGCAGCTACATGATTTCGCATGGGAGACTCTGAATTCAGGCAAAGTCGTGCCGGGCTATGGCCATGCGGTACTTAGAATTACGGACCCACGCTTCACGGCGTTCCTCGCCTGGGGCAAGAAGAATATCCCTGAGGACGAGACCTTCCAGTTGGTTGCGCGGGTGTTTGACGTCGTCCCCGAGGTGCTGAAGCAAGTTCAGAAAATTAAGTATCCTTGGCCGAATGTCGATGCCGGATCGGGTGCACTTCTTTATCATTTTGGCTTGACAGAATTCCCTTATTATACTGTATTATTCTCCGTTTCGCGGGCTTTAGGGGTCTGTGCCCAGGCCGTTGTGGCCCGCGCTATGGGCTGGCCGCTTGAGAGGCCTAAGTCTGTCACCACAAAGTGGCTAAAAGGCAAGGCCAGTTGAAAATTGTGGAACTCTGACGGCTTTGGATCGTTAAATATGCGAAAGAAGAAACTATGACATCGCCAGATGTTTAGCGTTTAGATAATCCTACCAGAAGGGCCTGAGGAATTATCGCTTCAGGTTGCTCCTCGGGGACCCTTCTTTAGCCTACCCTGTACCCAACGGGCGGGAGCGGTCGAAAGACTACTCTCGCCTTCCTTTTTGTATCGGCAAATGCTGGTTCTTCATGACCGGCTGAAAGAAGTGTATATACGCGTGATCAAATCTGTCGCGTTAGCTCGCGTAGTTGCCGGAAGTTAATGAGAATGATCCGCCTGTCCTGCAAAATGTCCCGCAGACGATCGGACACAAGGAAGCGATAGTCCCATTGTCGTATTTGCCGATAGCTCTCTTCTGGCTGGTCAGCGGCTGCGCCGTTCGGCAAGGTCGGATGAAAGTAAATCTCGGTGATACCTGTTGGCAATTGATCGAGAACTTCTGAAGTATAATTCTCTTTCTCCTGATAGCTTTGAAAACGATCGATTGGGATGTAGATCAGGTTATCTGGTACGTGAATGCCACGCGTTCTGATATTGCCGACCCAATCATCGAGGATGCCCATCTGCTTGAGCAACAATCTAGAACCGGCTCTGACCGGCAGCCTGAACTCTGCCGCAAGTCGCACATAGATTTCGGCGAATTCCGGTCGCAACTGCAGCGCGCCTTCATGGCTATCAATGTGTGTCACGTCCATGCCGTCAGCGAGCGCCTGCTCTATTTGCGCTTTCGCCTCGCAATATGCCTCATCTGGTAAAGCATGTTCGAAAAACTCATCCCGATCAGGATGAAAGCGGTTGTTGCGGCCTATCAGCGAGGGAATGCCGGCGGGCGTCGAAACAGGCCGCGAGCCATCGTCGGTGTAGTCGCTTGTAAGACTGAGGTGGACGCCACAGGAAAAGCCCGCCTTTTGCCGACATAGCGTCAGCGCATCCTGATAGCCTGCTGCAGACACCATGACCGTCGTCGAAGTGATTCGTAACAGTCCGAACAGTTCCGCGACTGCCCCGTTGACATTGGTGTTGAGACCGAAGTCATCCGCGTTTATGATCAACAATCTATCATCCGGGCTATAGCCGAGGTGCTCAGCGACGGTCGCCAAGCGCCCGCGAAACATGTACGTTTCGGGAGGGGCAAAAGGATACATGACAAGAGAATAGCCCGAACTGATAGCGGCTGCAAGAAGTATCGGTGTTGATCTGACTGTCGAAAAAATAAGGGAGTGGTGGAGGGGGGATACCCGATTCTAACATCAGGCGGCTGGTTGGTCCAGCGCGCACCACTCCCAATCTCTAACAACCCAGAAAACAATCGTCACTCATTCGGTGGCCCACTGTTTCAATAGCAAACACCGTGCCCGTAAACCTGAAACTCTACGATCCAGGCCCTTTTTTCAGTCCGTAAGTAGAAATAAACAAGGAGTTTGGATCGTGAGTTCCGCAAACAGGAGCTGCATTATCGCCGATGACTGATCTGTCTCTCAATTGAGGAAAGTATTCGTAATAATATGCAATTTGTTGCCTATTTAGCTGCCCGTTTCCGACCGCGTGATTGCCTGAGCAGAATATGGCCGTGCGGCAGCAGCCACGGCCTTGGCGCAAGCCCGGGCTGGTGGCTGCTCCGCCAAGATTCACGAGAAGATTAGTCGGCACAACCACAAGATCCCGCCCCACCGGAGAAAATGAATGAGATGATCGTGACAGCGTCGGAAATGTCAACCTCCATATCGCAGTTCATGTCCCCGGCCTCTGCAGTTACAGACGCCGGACCGCCGGCAAAGATGTAGCTTATCAAGTAGACGGCATCCGAGATATCAATCTCGCCCGAGCCGTTGGCATCGCCGTTGATTACGTAACACGCCGGGTACTTGGCTGCCGCAACCGGACCATCCCCCGTTCGAAAGGTGGCAAGGATCCGTCCGGAAGGGGCAATCTCGGTGATCGTGTCATCGCTGAAGTTGCAGCTAACAACAGTGCTGTCACTGACGGCAATGACAGCCGTGACACCCAATCCAGTATATATCGGATTGCCCGGTCCGCGCAGAACGGCGAAGGCGCTCAGGTCAACCATGTAGACTTCCCCGTGTCCCACGAATCCACCCGCCGCCAAAAACATTATGCCGGAACGTGTGATCGCAAGACTTGCAGGCGCACCCCCAATCGGCAGGCTATCGACAACACTGCCACTCGCCGGCGCAAGTTTATAGAGAATGCCGGGCTGCGTGGCGTAGTTGCCGGTACAGATGACATAAAGGTAACCATCATAGCCAAACGCGATGTCTTGTGGGTTGGTGCCGACTGGGATAGTACGCACAACTGCGTTTGAGACCAGATCGAATGACTGCACATATCCCTGTCCGTAAGTGTAATTGCCGAAATCGAAGTTGGTGATGCACACATAAGCGGTGCTACCAACAATCACGACCCCCTCCGGCGACTTGCCGACGCCATATTCGCCGATCACGCTGCGCGTCGTGATGTTGACCTTGGTTACCGTTGAAGACAACAGGTTAGTAATCAGAGCATTATTGTTGTCGATCAATGTGCCTGTGTATGGATTCCTGCCGTTACCGAGAAAAAGCGTTCCGAGCGGAATCATTGACGGCAACGCAAAGAAGTAAAGATCATTTGATGTCGAATTGACAGCAATACCGGTATTGCCCGCGACCAGAAAGTCGTTCGGCGCCAGACCAAGTGTTGCGACATTCTGTCTGATCGTGCTGTCGGTTAGCTCCACAAAATCGGCGGTCTCCCCTAACCCGTTTACGATGATCAAGTTTCTGGTTAACGCTGCGGCTTGTGCGCACAAAATCGTAAACGCCAGCAAAATATATCTGAATTGCATTGTAAATCTCCTCATGGTCATAATTGAATTGTTAGTGAAGCGGTGACAGACCTCCCCGGCATCGGCACACGCTCAAGAATTTCGTAACGCGTAGCCCCGGCATTGTAAACCGTAAGCGCGAACACTTCGTGAGTACCGAGCAGAGTCGCTTGATACTCAATCGACAGATCGTGCAGATGATATGCCGACAACGATTTGGTGTTTGCTTCGCGGATGAAGCGCGCACCGGTGAGACTGTACGTGTATTCAAACTTACAGCGCCAAAAGCGGATGATCAGACTCATTCTCTCGCAGTGATCGGGCTGAAACGGGATGATTAGGCCGTAGTAATTTTCGGCGCGTGACAAGTTGACCGGCTTCTGTGTCGTGCGATGATACTGCGCAGACAATCTCTGATTGCTTGTACTGACCGACAGACTTGTCTCGGTGCCATCGATTCGCGCACGAGCCAAATTCACCGGCGTGTATTTGCCATCGAAACGCTGTCGCCAGAAGATCATGCCATCGACATCGTTGACAAACCGCCGCACTTGCATGGTTGCGATCACCCTGCCTTGCAATGCGACACTTAACTGCACGTCTCGCGATCGCGCTCGCTCCGGTTGCAGATCAGGATTGCCGATAGCGAATACATCATTACTCCAAAACAGAGCGTCAATCGACGGCAGACGGAACGATTCAGCATAATTGGCAGTTACATCAGCGTCGATATGCTTGTGGAACGAAAACGACAGCGCCAAGTGCGGCGAACCGTGAGTGCGCCCATCAACATGATCGAGACGGTACGCAAGCGAATAATCAGATTGCAGCAGCCATACGTTTTGCCGAAGCTTCCCGCGACCAAACACCGCCGTGGTCTTGCGACTGATGCTTGGCAAAGACGATTGCAGTTGGAGGCGATCATCGTTGAAAAAGCTCTCGGACAGATACTGACTACCCAACGCAACGTTAAGTTTGTGCCGCAGCGACCACTGTTTTTCGAGATCGAGTTGCCGCGCAACTTGCAGGTAATGCTTGTCATAGCGAGACACACTCTGTACATCGCGATAATGCTGCGTCAATTCGCGATAGCTGCCCGCAAAACGTAGCGCTGGTGTCGCGAAATTGGCCGTGAACTGTGTGTTGACATGCCGCGCGCTCGCGGTTGGAGTCTCCTGCAACACCGCTCCCGGTATGCCATGATGACTGTCGTAGTGGCGCGCACTCAATGTTAGAGGCCGAAGATGTTCGTAGCCGAGCGTGACGAAGTAGCTTGCCTGACGGCTGAAGTTATTAGCGCGCTGTTGTTCGCCCAGATATGGATGGACAAAGGCATAATCATTTCTACTGAAGCCATATTCATAGTTGCCGAGCACCTGCAATCCGGCAAGATCATCTTGCGTTAGCTGCAAAGACTCGCGGATCAGTGAGTAGCTTCCCACCGCGCTTGTCAACGATGCGTCGTTACTCCGCTCAGGCTCAGTCTGTCTGGAGATAATGTTGACTGCCCCGCCGAGAGCGCCGTCTCCAAAACGCGCCGCCGCGCCGGAAGTGTAGACTTCAATCCGCTCGATGGATGAGAGCGATAATGTCGAAAGATCGGCGGCGCCACCATCGGGATTGATTCGCACGCCGTCAAGCAACACCAGAGTCCGTTGCGGCGACAATCCCCCAAGCGATAGGTACTGCGCTCTACCGTCTGATTGTACTTGATAACCCTTTTCAATGAGAAATCCGCCGACATCACTACGCGTGCTCTGTCGAATTTGGGGCGCGCTGAATTGTTGAACGCCAGCGTCAGATTCCCGCTGGGCGGACACCGTCTGCGCAGCCGCCTCGACAATCACGGGATGCAATGCAACATCAACTGTCGCGAGTTCCCCTTCTCGCACTAACATCGCGGGACTTTGCGTCTTGACAAAAAACGCGGATGCAAATTGCAACGAGACCGTGCCCGGCATTACGCGCGCAATGCGGTAACGCCCGTCGCTGTCACTGATTGCTGTCATGCCTTCGGGTAGCACGGTCACGATTACTCCTGCAATCGGCTGAAGCACCACGTCATCGGTGATTTTGCCGGTAATAACAGCGAAATCCTGCGCCGAAACGAAGGACCAAGAAAACACGAGACTGGAAACGACCGCCAACAGCAATGGTCGGACATCGGCTCCCCTGGCGAGTGACGAGAATGAATTCCCCCTTAGCAAAGGGGGACCAAGGGGGTTGTAATACCAATTCGCTTTCATTAAACAAGGGTCCTCCAAGGGAAACGGGGCAGTGATTTGAGTTCTGCGTGTCAAG
>JAPLUP010000487.1 GCA_026397575.1 Candidatus Zixiibacteriota bacterium | reverse complement strand
CAAGGGGGCCGAACGAATCGCCACGGCATTAGCTGGGACAATCAAGAGTCTGCGCTGAGATTCAGTCGCGAGCAGACGAAATGCAATTCTGACGCAGATTTAATGGGCGTTCCGCCATAAAACTTCGTACTATTTTTCAAGTTGTCATCAGATGAATTGAATCTGGTATCATCCTCTGACGACACTACTGACGATGCGTCTTCTGAAGCTACTGCACTGGTTACTACTGACACTCGCGATAACAGCGTTAATATCGACAACTCTGCCCGCCGCAGTAAGCCCCATCGCCATTGACTCGGTCGAGATGCAGGATTATCGCCGCATCTGGGGCAGTCCATCCGGATGCTTCTATTTTCTGAGACAGAGTAGTTTCGAAGTCCGGCAGTTCGCGCAGAACAAGACAGTGGCGCAAGCATTGAACTCCAACCAGAAGCTCATCTCCTCCGACAAGGGCAACTACTTCGCTCAGTTGACCTACAGCAGCTTTTCACCTACATCTCTTCGCGTGACTGAAATTCGGGTATACAGTTGTACCGGTCAGTTGATCTGGAGCCTGCGCGATCCGGGATGTAGTTCTTTTATACTCTCCGATGAGTCATCTATTGCCGTCGGTGTCGCCGGCGCCGAAGGATTGCCGGAATCTTCGCTTTTGTTTTTTGGCACGAGCGGCATTCAAGTGGGCACCGCCAAAGTTGACAATTTCTCCAGTGGTCGATTTTCGGAGGATGGTGAGTTTTTCTTCGCCATCTCCAGCGGCAAGGGCCTTATCAAATTCACAACCTCCGGCAAAGAGGTTTTCCGCTACAGCGACTGCAACCGTTACAGTGTCAGCCGCGACGGCGAACTGGTCGCGATCTACAAAGACTCGCTGCTCAACATCTACCGGGAGCAGGCGCTACTCACGACGCGGAAGATTCCCGAATTGGCGGTGCGTGATGTGCGATTTTCCTCCGATGACCGCTTTGCGGCGATTCTCTTGACCCAGCGACTGCAGCTATTTGATCTCGACAGTTCGCGGTTGGTCTGGGAATATTCCCTGCCCGATTCCGGATATCAGTTCTTCCACTTTGATTCCGATTCGAGCTTCACCTATTTCGCCTGTTCCACCAATAACTCGACGGATGCGCCGGAACGGCGGAATACGCGCGGTCAGGCGCTGCTAATCGATGCCAATGGCAAACCTGTTTGGCAGACGGAGCTGAGTTACGCGGAATGGTCGGTGAAGTACCCTGAAGTCAAAATCGATTTGCCCGCGCGTATCTTGACACTTCTGACCGCCGAGAGATTCCGAATCTACAGCTTCTAAATTTAGTGTTCCCGTACAAAGCGCGAGAACGACGACAAGAATTAAGGTCTGACGGCGTTTTTTGGGAAACGTGCGGCGGGGTTTAGGGGGAAGTAGGAGAGACGTCATAACCATAAGGGGTTATAACCTGCATAACTTGATAGACAAACCCCTGCTGGCAACAGCAGGGGTTTTTTGTTGACAACGTACGGCAAGTAGATTATCCTGTAAACGATTAGTTGAATACCCGGGCTAGGAGCGGGCGAAGCTATGAAAAGAAAGTGTCATAGCCGAGGTCGTTCTAACGTATGGAACTTAGCTCTATTGGGAGGAACACGATGCCCTATCAGTACTGCAAGCCTTGCCGTTTACTACTCATTTCCGTTATTTTGCTGCTGTTGTCCTGCGCAGGAACAATGGGTGAGTGGAAATCGACCACGCTAAGCAACACAAGTGGTTCATATCAAGAATTCGCGAGAAAACATCCGAAAGACAAATTGGCAAGAGAAGCGGAAAGACGTGTCAGCGATCCAGATTATGCTTTTGCAGCAACATGCCAAATCGGAACTCTTGGCGCGTTCGACGGATTTCTCCTTTCGCATCCGCACAGCGTTTGGGCTCCGATCGCTGAGCAAAGGATTGAGTTTCTTGAATCTACAGTGCAGGGTGATTTGACTTCGTTCAAGAACTTCATTTCTAATCGTCCTAACAATCTTTTTGTGAGCGAAGCCATCGCTGCATTTCCAGTCTTATGGTTAAAGACAATCGGAGGCAAAGTAGGTGTTGAAGTCACGGTAGACACGCTGGTCCCTCTCAAAGGCATATTTGGAGGAACGTCAAGCGAGGAAAAGAAGAGGGAGCAGATTTGGAAGAGGGTAAAGGAGGAACTCGAATCTGAGGGTCTTGAGGCTGTTCGATTGGACATATGGGACAGCACAGTTTTTGGACCGGATTACAGCACGTTAGTAAGCATACGTTACTCCGAGGCTGAATACGAAGAGCCGCGTTCATTCGGCCCCCGCAAAACATTGGCGGAAACTATGCATGAACAGAGTGTCAAGATGTGGGGGGAGATTTTATTGAAACCCGTGAGGAAAGCGTCCTCTCTGAGTGTTTCCTGTCCTTCCTTAGATAGCTTCTACTATCTGTCCTGTCCCAGCCTGTTACTCGGGGGATTGAATGCTCCAGGAAATCATTCATTTACGGATCCATGGCGGAAACTCTCCTCAGATGGAGGTAGTGTGAATCTACCGAGAGTGATAAGCGCGCTGGGAAACGAACCGGAATCGGACTTGGTTATCCTTATGGCCGCAGCACGCAATATGGATGTCGCGTCATTTCCAGAGTGGATGGAGATGGCGTACAATAGGCTAAGAGAACTCAAGACACAAGTGTCGTCGAAGTATGTCAAATAGTCC
>JAPLUP010000386.1 GCA_026397575.1 Candidatus Zixiibacteriota bacterium | reverse complement strand
GCAGCGGAGGTTTGCCAGAAAGGGCAATTGCGAAAGCATTCGATCTGGCAGTGTCACCGGAATCGGTTGACCCGCGATATGCGGGTAGGCACCGAGGGCCATGATTAGAAAGGCAACAGCACCGATAAAGTAGCGAGCAGTCTGTTTCACTATGCGATCAAAGGTCGCGACGACGAAAACGATCGAAGCGAAGCCGAGGTAGCAGACGCTCTCCCAGAGATTTCCCGTATATGCTTTGTTGATCCGGTCGACCAAACTGATCGAATTGAGCCAGTGAAAGTGATTGGGGATGCAAAGGCCAACCAAATCGGCGACGAAACTATTGTGACCCGAGAGGTTCACCTCCTGGTGTGTCAAGCCAATCCAGACCATCGGTATCAGCCAAGGGGACAAAAATATCAGCGGGACGCCGACGACAATGACGGACTTCTTGATGATATCGGGCAGGTACACCTTGCCACGCCGGATCGCAAGATAGATGTAGCTGAAGAGAATGAAGTAACCGGCGAAGAAAAGGTAATTCCAGTCTGCCAAAGCGTTCAGCAGAAAGAAGAGTGTTGCCAGGATCAAGTTTCTGCGGGTGCCTTCCTTGATCGCTCTGATGTAGAAGAGCACAAAGAAGGGAACGAATTGCATTGTATTGATATGCCAATGGTGCTGCGCCTTCGCAAAATGCAAGGGTGAGAAGGCGAACATGAAACCGCCAAGCAAGGCCAGCCAGGAATTGCGTGTGAGATAGCGAATCAGCAGGAAAGCGCCCAGACCCGCAAAGGGAAAGCTGTGCAGTATGATGAGATTATAAGCAGCGACGTTGCCGAAGATGATCCCCAGCGGAAACGACAGCAAAAGGTTGTAGAACGACCAGGCGGCATAGTAGAGTGAACTGCCTTGAGGATAGAATACGAAATCGGTGAACGTCAAACTCTGAATACCATGCAGGACCTTGTCATTAGCCCACCAGAGTTCCCAATAGATTCCGAGGTTGTCTTCTGGCGGCCCAATCAGGTGTGTGCTGATACTCGACAGACAGGGATAGAAAAACACAACGGTAAGAAGGCAGTAGACTCCGAGCGCGAGCAGAACATCACCCCGCACGATGTTTGAAGCTGGTTCGGAATGATCCTCGTCCTCGATCTTGAGGAAGAGATACTTCAAGACCAAGTAAACGAAGACCGCAAAAACGAAGGTCAGCGGAAAACCGACGATGCGCATCCAGAATGTTTCGTTAACAACCTGCAAATAGTGCTCTACGGGAAAGCTATCCTGCTGCGTAATCAGCGAGTTAAGGAGGCCGAGCGACTTGCCGGCATAAATGTCGCGGACGAGCTGTTCGCCGAAGACGTAATACAGTGGGACGGAGATCGCAACAAGCGTTGCCAGCAGAACAACAACTGCGATCACAAACCTTTGTCTGCTTCTAAATGCCATAGCAAGTCGCTGACAGATTGTGTCTGATTTGCGCGATATGCTTTGATTGCGAAATCGCGATAGTCATCCGGATTGCCGGTCTCGCCCGCAGCTGCGACTTCGATGATATTGTAGACTTCATGCACACCCGCATAGTGGAGCACGCATTCTCTACCATCGTTGTATAACGTAACAGAAGGGCTACAGCCGGGACAACTACCAGTATCATGGCGACAAAGGCTTTATGCAACTTGTCACTACTCTGCAACACGGTGGACATCGTTTAGCAATTATGTGCTTGGCCGATGTAATGTACAAGGGCAAACTGCGGTATTGAGCCACCGAACTCAGACAGGGCAGCGATCATATTTAAGTTGATTCGGATGCGACGATCTCGTACGCTACCGAAAATGCGAGCAGTCACTTGTTTCACCGCGGAAAGCAGATGGAAAAGCAGCAAGGCAAG
>JAPLUP010000500.1 GCA_026397575.1 Candidatus Zixiibacteriota bacterium | reverse complement strand
CGGTGATTTCGACGCCGACGGTTTGTTGGAACTGTACATGCCTTCCAACGATCAGCGGCTCTATTGTTGGGACTTGCCAACTGTCGCCTCTGACAGTGCGGTAGTATGGGGCAGTTTTCTGCACGACAAGCGCCATTCGGGGACGCTCCCCTTTGCGCGTCCGGCGGTCCAACCACGGCCACGGCCGCCGGTACCATCAGGATATCGCCTTGCCCAGAATTATCCCAATCCGTTTAATCAAAACACGGTGATAGAAGTTGACTTGCCTCAGACTGGCGATCTTGCTGTCGATGTCTTTAACATCCTCGGTCAACGCGTCGCCACAGTCTACCACGGAACCCTTGATGCCGGATTCTATCATTTCGATTGGAACGGAGCTGGCTATGATGGACAGGCTCTGGCATCAGGGATTTATTTCTACCGACTCCGGATCGGAAACCAAACGGAAACACGCAAGATGGTGTTGCTAAAATGATTCCGACTGTACGACACATTGCACACTCCATTGTGAAGAATCTGCAGCGAATCAGACTCACGGAGAACGCAACCTTTGTTCTGATCCTCATGATTGGTCTTGCCGCGACATCCTCTGCTGCTTTTGCGGATGCGACTCCCGATCATTTTGAGGAGTTGGGCGCTTTGCCTCTGGCACGGGTCAAGTCATTTGATGTCGAAGGCACAACGATTAGCCTGCTCTTTGACCAGACCGTGGCGCTTTCGAATACCGCATTTGCAGGCACGCGAATGTCGGTGCGTTCTCTAACGCCTTTACGGCAATCGTACGATAACTGCACGCTGCACGACGGTCGACTCATCCTCTATTCGCGCAGCGGCGACCTCGGTTTGGCTGGTGTTGATGTTGACACGTTGGTTGTTGTCAACGAGCAGACTTTCGGCGATTCGATTTTTTCGGTTGCGATTGGCGGTAACTATCTCTATCTGGCGCAAGGCTTCGACGGTATCAAGGTCGTTGACATCGGCGACCTGCAAGTCTTGCGCACCGTCGGCAAGGCAGACCACGGCGGTTACTATTTTCAGCTTGCAGTTCGCGATACGTTGTTGCTGGCTGTTGACAGACTCAACGGGGTCGATGTCTTTCGTATCCGTGACAGCGCGTTGGTTTATCTCCGCACACTTTTGACAGACTGGCCGGTCATTGATTTCGCCTTTGACGATGACGCGATCATTATATGCTATGGCAACAAGGTGGTTGACAGGCGGCAACTGGACGGTAGCCAAGGAGTAGGGGATGTGCCATTGGAATTCGACCGGCGCGTATTCCATCTTGAAGATTTCGGTAGGTGCGTCATCACCGTCTTTGACAACGGCATGTTGCAGAGCTATTACCCCCGCGTCGAAACCGCCCTTGGTTCTTCCCAGCTTGTGTACCCTGCCAAGAAGGTTCGGAGTGCCGTGGATGACTACCAGCAACGCTTCTGCTATGTCCTCGACGAAACGGGAAATCTGACCGGACTTCTCGGGGAGGAATTGTCGCCGACAAAGGAACTTAAGCTGACCGATCTACCCGCAGCGCTGGTCGCCACTGATAGAGGGCTCGTTATCTCCCGCGCCGGTAGGGGATTGTTTCTGCTGGCCTTCGAAGACGGTGCGGTGATCGAGGAGTTGTTGTTCGAGACCGGACTCGGATTCTCCTCGCTTTGCTACCAGGATTCGCTGCTTTTCTGTGGTGTCACGAATTCTGACTCTGTGATGGTCTTCAACCTGTCAGACTGTGGTGTCGATCCGTTGATGGTCGCCGACATGGGGAGGATGGCTAAACAGCTTTATGTTCGCCGGAGAGGAACATACAGCTATGATCTCACGGCGATCAACTCCGATGGCGCTCGCGCTGTACGCGTCAATGTCAAGCAACACAGCACCGATCCCCTCTGGCAGACGCCGTCGCGTTTTCTGGTAAATAACGGATACTGTGACGGCAGCTCGCTGATTTTGTCTTCCGAGACCGGCGATATCGACTACTACTGCCTTGATTGCGGTTTTCCCCGACCGATACTCCGTGGCAGCGTAGCGATTTCCTCCTCGCCGCGCTCGCTGCTTATCATCGATAGTCGCTTCCTCATCGCCGGTTCGGAGTCTGGTGCAAGTTTGTTCAGTTACTCACAATCGCAGGGGCGATTTGACCCGATCGGTGATCTGTTGCCGATCAACTCCGTCTCTCAATTCCTTTTTGACCCGGCCGCGCAGTTGCTGGTAGTTGCGAGTGGAGAGGATGGTATTCGCTATGTAGATCTCACCGATCCGTACCAACCAAGCGCCGTCTTCCCGATTCGCGCTTCCGGGAAAGCCACTGCCATTTCTTTGTGGGGGGACCGACTCTATGCACTCGAATCGGATGCCATCAGGTGTTACCGCTCGGTGTCGGAAGGACTTCAAAGCTCATCAAGCAGTGTCTTCGTTTCTGAACCCTTCCCCAACCCTTTCAACTCAGGCACTGTGATCGACGTGGCACCTTCCGGCGCGATCAGAATATCTTTTCAGATCCTTGACATCCTGGGGCGTGTAGTTCGTGGCGGAGAACTCGACGGTGGCGCGTTCGGCAGTCGGATTGCTTGGGATGGAACCGATTCAGGGAACCGTCCGGTTGCTTCGGGAGTCTATTTCCTGCGTCTGGTGGCCGGCAAATCGGTCAGTGTTCGCAAGATGTTGCTAGTCAAATAACCCCGTCTATTTAATTGCTTGACTCTTATTTTGATAATCGTATAATTCCTGCAAATTGACTGGTGAGGAACACGAATGAAACTAATCAGAGTACTGTCGGCGGAATCAATTGTCGGAGTGTTCCTGTTTTCCACGGCATCGCTTTACGATGGTCAGTTCGCTGACTCTGGAAAAGGCGGAAAGTAGAGACTATGCGCGACGGAACTGAGACTTTAACGGCAGCGCACTTAGGTTCTGATTGCAAGGAGGCTTGCCATGTGGGCGGTTAGAATGCTTCTGATCATCATCTTTATCATTGTCTCGATCGCCTTTTTTATCGCCAACGCCGGCGAACGGGTCGATGTCAACATCCTGCAAACACGCTATGTCGATGTGCCTTTAATGATCGTGCTGCTTATTGCATTTGGCATCGGGATGGTGGCCAGCTTCCTGATTGCTGTTACCTATTTCTTCCGAATTTCGTCGGAAGCGTCGGCCAACAAGCGAATGATTAAACGTCTGCAGGCTGAAATCACAGCTCTGCGCAACCGTCAGATAGATCAGATCGATTCGGTGTAACGTATGTTTGAATTGAGCATGTATTA
>JAPLUP010000596.1 GCA_026397575.1 Candidatus Zixiibacteriota bacterium | reverse complement strand
ATCTGAGAGCTCGTGCAACGAGATATGGCTGTTCTTGAAAGCAAAATGATACGACGATGCCGAATCAAGCGGGAAGATGCCTCCACCACTCAACCGGGAAGAGTCAGTCAGAATGTACAACGAGTCAACTCTAATCGCCTTGTTTTCAATGACGGCGCTCAACCTCAGCTCCTTGAGATGAAATCCCTTCTCTGAGTAGTTGAGCGATACTGAGTCAATCGAGGCTATGAGATCTCCCTTGTTCAGTGAGGCAGCTCCGATGATTGTGACGCTGTCGACATAGTAGGTCGATGGCAGCCTAAACCACTCAAAGCGGCCGTTGTTCAGTTGGAAGTGGTCGACCGCCACTTTTAGCCTATTCTCTGACTTCGAATCTCATTTGCCTCCCAGTTCAGGTATTAGCAGCCTGCCTGCACTGTCCGAGCGTAGCACCAGAGTCGGCTCATCGACAATCAGACTATCGAGGTGCCAGACTCCATGGAGGATATTGTTGAAGTTATAGTGGGCTTCAAGGCGCTTGATCTTCAGCAACCGGTAGCGATGGGGTGCCTTCTCAAAATCGATCCGTACGTCGTCGACTGTAAGATATTCAAACAGCGACCCTCCAATTTCACCATAATCGATCTTGACGTTGTACTTGGATTCGATGTATTGCGCCAGCAACATGTTAATGCCGCGGTGCACCAGCGTTGTCTGCGTAATGACATATACGGTCACCGCCACCGTGCCGAAAAGAATCAGAACCAGAGCTATCGGTATGTGCAGAAAGAACTTCATTTACGAAACACCCTCTCCACCTTGGTTTCTACGGCGTCCATTTGCTCGCGCGACAATACGCCGACCCCCAGCGCCGACCTGATGAAGTCTGGCGTTGCCCCCAAATTACGAGCGCCACGCAAATGGCTGTGCAATTGCACCTGATGACCAGAGATGGCCAAAAACACGATACTCGCAATCTCCCGTTCCAGCGCCGTTGGCCCCGGACGTGACAACACTTTACAGTAACCGTCCACCACCATCCACTCCGCCAATTCCGGTGATGCCTTACCAAGGTTGGACATCAAACGCTCGAAGTTGGGGTAATAAATCTGCTCGCAAAGCGCCTGACCACGCCGTTGTAGCTCCTCGCTACTTGTCTCATTAGCCGGCACGAAACTGCCGTCCGCTCCCTCGCGCAGCACTACCTCCGCAAAAACCTTGGCCGCTTCAATGGCCTGCGCAAAACCAAAAAACAAATGCGATTGCAGCAGCACCTCATAGGCCACAACTGGCGGCAACGGCACAGGCACAACTTCGGGCAACATTGCCCGCAAATGGCCCAGGTTTCCTGGCGATAAGGCCGCCGCCAGAGCAGCAATAGCTGTAACTCGTTCCATCTGTCAAGAGAACCCTACCCCGGTTTCCATCACAGTTAGCTAATCTAATCTTTTGTCAATCGCGAGGATACAACAAAATGACCATGGAGGCGACGCATCAATCTTGCATGCCAACTGCTGCAAAAAAATCACCCCGTGATGTTTGATAACGGGAGGTCATCGGCAACACAGGGCGACAATACTGTTAATATGTACGCGATATCAATAGCTAGTGGTGCTGGCGGCATTCCTCATTAAGGGTGAACCGTTGCTTCCGGTCCGCGCGAAGGGCGAACGCATTTCGTAGTAACGAGTGTCGGCACGTAACATATTAGGGTGCGGCTCCGCACCGAGCCGTCTCATAGTCTCCACATACAGAGACTCAACTCTAGCGTCAGCAAGACGAAGTGTTCTGCCTTGAGACATATTGGTGGCACGGTAATTCGAGGCAGAGCCCGAAACGCCAATGATGTTTTCATAGGCGCTCACTGGAATTCGGCTGCCTACGTGCCTTCCCGAGGGTGTTGATATCGGCGAAGTCGATTCGACCTGTGAATAGGCTGGACTGTTGAGCGGCATGTCGGGAGAATCAACTGGTTTTTGCAGGAAGACCATGGTAATCAGTGCCGCCACCGCCACAGTAGCCAACGCCGAAACCCAGCCGATCGGCCGTCGGATCCATGACGACTCAGGTGTCGGCAGATAGCTCTCGCTGGGGTTATTTTGCTCAGCATAGATTCGGTTGAACAGCTTCAGATTGAAGTCGTCTGGCGTCGTCTTAGCGGGCATCGATCGAACTGCGACAAGTATTTCTTCGAGAATGAACTTCTCGCGTTCACAGCTTTTGCAATTCCTTATATGCACCTCCACTTCGCTAAGCTTGTCCGAGGAGAGCGAGCCCTCAGAGTATGTTGATAGGTAGTATTGTACCTTTCGACAATTCATAAGACTCCTCCAAACGGGGTTTGAGACGAGTGCGCAAAATGGCGCGTGCTCTGTTTACTCGCGACTTGACCGTGCCCAGTGGCACTCCCAACACCTGAGCGATTTCTTCATAGGAGAGGTTGTCAACATCGCGAAGCAAAAAGGCGGTTTTGTATTTTTCGGGTAGTCTTTTCATCTCGGCTTCGAGGAGCGTCTTTAGGTTGGCGGACGTGTCCTTCTTCTCTTCCTTCGCAGCGAGCTTGTCGGCAAAATCAAAAATGTCGAGGAACTTAATCTTTTTCCTCCGGCGTAGCTCATTGCGAGCCAGATTAAGCGCTATCGTGTATATCCAGGTGGAAAACGCAAAGCGGAAATCGTACGACATTTTGTGCTGCCAGACGCGAAGGAATGTCTCCTGAAGCAGATCATTGGCTTCATCTTCCGAAGAAAGCATCCGGTAAAGTACATTGAACAATCTGTCTTTGTATCGATTAACCAGAGTGTTGTAGGAGACCATTTCTCCTTCCTGCACCCGGCGCATTAAATCCAGATCAGGAAGTGTATCTCGGTTCAGCATCGGCATCTTTCCTCTGTCGTAACGTGTTCTGAACTAATCTACAAACAATCGCGCCCAACAGTTCCCGAAAATCCGTCTATTTACCATTTTCCTGTGGTTTTTTAGTCCACCCATCCTCCCATTGTCTGCAAAGGAACCGGTCTGATTTCTGCCCGGCTAAGGGTGATCAAGTGGGTTTGGGGCGCTTCTGCCAGCCGTATCCTTCTCTTTCATCACTTGGCATTTTCTATCCCTTTGATTATATTCGACTTCGGCAGTCAAAACTGATAGTCCCGCCGTACAATTGCCGGACGACAGAGAAATGTTCACAAGCCGCGTTGGCGGCTTTCCATGGAGAAGTTACAGATAAATGAATGTCTCAGAAGCAATTAGCAAACG
>JAPLUP010000661.1 GCA_026397575.1 Candidatus Zixiibacteriota bacterium | reverse complement strand
AGGCCGTAGATCGGCAGCCGTATCCAGAATAAAGCAAACCAGGATTCCGATGCGATTTCGACTTTTTCACCGATTGCCAGCCGACGGATCGTTATTTTTTGAACCGGATCGTAAGCTTTCAACAGCCGCCCGCTGCCGTCGAAATAGAGAATCTGGTTGGCAGGATCAACTTTGAAGGTGCGCACCGAGATTTGCTTGCCTCCATAGGTAATCATCTCATCAGGCAAACTATGTACGGTAAACACCATTGCCTGATTCAGCTGAGGAATCACAGTCTCGGCGACAACGCTATCGCCGATTCCGAGTCTAATAACGGGACGCACCGCGATTTCCCATTGCAGAGCGAAATTGTTGTCGAACACGACCGCGTGACGCCTCGTCTTGTACAGCACCGGCTGAGTCACGCCCATTCTGACTGTGCTGCCGGAATAGGTTGAGTCGGTGAATTCGCCCTTGTGATTAACTTCGGCGCTAAGGAGATTCAGAGTGTACTGATAGCTCTTTGGCAGGCCGGTCGGAAGATACCCGACTACGCAGGTAACATCGAGATCGAAGGTTTTCCCTCCCCGCGCATAGACCGTTTTGGTTTTCATTTCGAAAACCAGAATCGAGTCGGTCCCATTTGTCTGCCAGCCGTTGCAGACCGCATGCTGAGTACCGATCACTTGGCCGGCTCGTTCAACGGCGAAATCGAATTCGTCGGACGCGTTGTAAAGGTCGGTAACGCGCTGTGACAATGCCGATCCGGAAAACAGCAGCAGGGTAATCAGTAGGTACAGTCGTCTCATAGTTGCATCTTCGGCAAACGGAAGGGGAATATACAGTCTACTCGTGGTATGCCAAAAGGTATTTGTGGTACTCTCCTGAATCAGTCAACTGAGGTGTGCCCTATCCCAGCGTAGTGGGATCGGTGTCTTTGCGGGTGCCGGTGAAGCGGACGACGAGGATTGAGACTTCGTAGAGGATGTACAACGGGACGGCAAGCATCATCTGGTTGAAGGCATCCGGCGTCGGTGTGATGATGGCAGCGGCGATGATGATGATTACGATGGCAATACGTCTTCCCTTGCGCAGCATGCGCGCGGTAATCAGGCCGATCTTGCCAAGGAAATAGGCGATGATCGGCAGTTCAAATACCCCCCCGAAAGCAACGCACATCCAGAAGACAAACGAGAAATAGTCGGAGACATCGATCAGCGGTTTGACGGCATCGGTACCGAATGACTGCAGAATCTGCATGGCGGTCGGAATGACGAGGAAAAAGCAGAACGAGGCGCCGCCAAAAAAGAAGATCGTCCCGAAGAGAGTCACCGGAATCAGGAATTTGACTTCGCGCGCGTAGAGACCGGGGACGACGAATTTCCAGAAGTGATAGATGATTACCGGAATCGCCGCCGCCAGTCCGATAAAAAGCGAGACTTTGATGCGAATCGAAAACGCGCCAGTGGGATTGCGGAAGTAAACCGTCCCTACCGGTTTGACGAAGTAGTTGACGACCGCTTCCGAAAAGATGTAGGCGATGATGGAAGTAATCAGGATCGTGGCGATAACTTTGATCAGACGCTGCCGCAGTTCCTCGATATGTTCGAGGAATGGCATTTCCACGCCTTTGACTTCGACAACTTCCCGGTCGTCCTTCGCCATCAAGTTCCGCTACTGTATGAGTTTCTTTAGTTCGTCGACGAATTCGGTTTTGTCCGAAAACTTGCGGTAGACGGAGGCAAACCGAACATAGGCAACTTCATCAAGATCGCGCAGGCGCTCCATAACCATCTCGCCGATCAACTGCGAGGCAACTTCGGACTTGGAGAGTTTGAACAACTCGTTTTCGACATCCTCCACCAGCGCGTCGATCTGCTTCTGCGAAACCGGTCGCTTGGCGGTCGAAATTTCCACACCGCGTTTAAGTTTGGCGCGATCAAACGGCTCGCGTCGCTGGTCGGTTTTGATCACCGTCAGCGCGACACGCTCGATATACTCATACGTAGTGAACCGCTCGCTGCACGACTGACATTCGCGACGCCGTCGCACCGCCTTGCCTTCCTGCACGGAACGGGAATCGATCACCTTATCGGATTCTTCGCCACAAAATGGACATCTCATACTTACGCCTCCACAACAATTGTTGCCCCCAAGGGTTGCGCGAATTGACTGGCTGCGCTTCCCCGGTTGACAAAAACCTCCACCGTCCCAAAGCCCGAAATGATCGCCGACAGTCCGTCGCCGGCTGCATAATGATCGGTGAATTTTATATGTTTCGTATCACCAATTGTGACGCGCAGTTGGGAAAGTTCAACGCCCAGTGGCAGATCTTTGCGGGTGATGTTACTGATGAGATTACCAAACTTGTCAACGTACATGACCTCACCGATTACGCTGCGGCTGTATTTGAGCAAATTGGGAAAAGGTATTACTTGATAGGCATTCACCGATGGTCCCATGTCGCTCAAGGCAACTCCACTCGCCAAATGCGTCGCTACCGGTGCCATGATGTCGCGACCGTGGAACGTTCGACTTACTTGGCTCAGGAAATATTTCTGATTCTCCACTGAAACCACATGGCGACTTTCCAGACCTGCCAGCACGTAGCTCAGTACGCCGTTATCAGGCGCAACAAAGCGATAGCTGCCTGCCTCTGCAGCGATGATGCGGCGATCACTGCCAACATCGGGATCAACAACGGCGACAAACACGGTGTCGTCAGGATAGTACTCAACTGACTTCTGCAGGACGAATGCGGCTGCCTTGATATTGAAGGAATCGATGTTGTGGGTGATGTCGATGATGTTGCAGGCGGGGGCGATTTTGTGAATCACCGCTTTCATCATGCCAACAAAAACGTCGCGGTCGCCGAAGTCTGTCAAAAGTGCGAGAGTTGCCATGCGTCATCCAGCGTCGGTATTATTGAGTCGAGTTCCGCACTCCGCCTTAAGCCAATCGAGATACTCAGCCGACCCACCGATGATTTCGATCGCAATGAACTCCGGCACTTCATAGCCCGAGAGTTGCTTGACGACGGCCTTGGCAGCATCAAGATGCTCAGACATAGTCTTGATAATCAGCAACACTTCGGCATCGACATTGAGCTTGCCCTGCCAGCGGTAGGTCGAATGCGCCCTATCAACGACACTTACGCACGCTGCCAAATGCTGTTCGACCAGAGCGGAAGCGATTTTCTGCGCAGTGTCGGTATCAGCACAGGTTGACAAAACGACTACTGGTTTGGACATGACTACTTCTGAAACGGTCTGCCGAGTTTTTGTTCGACCGACTGGAGTTTGCGCAACATGGCGGTCTTCTTGCCTTTGCGGTCATCAATGGCGATGCGGGTGTAAACGCGGGCACTCGTCTTGCGGAGCGCGTCGTGGCACTTTTTGATGACGGCAAAACAGTCATCCCAACTCCCTTCGATCAACGTGCCCATCGCATGCGTCTGATATGGCAAACCGG
>JAPLUP010000486.1 GCA_026397575.1 Candidatus Zixiibacteriota bacterium | reverse complement strand
GCCGGCGATATTGTGACCACCACTTGGACATGGACTAGTTCCGGCTGTCCTTCACTTTGACTTCTACCGACATACCCGGCAACAGTCGATGGTCAGAGTCATTGCCCCGCAACTGTGCTTCATCGAGACCTATCTTGACAGGCACTCGCTGCGTGACCTTGGTGAAGTTGCCGGAGGCGTTGTTCGGCGGTATCAATGAGAATCGTGAGGCTGCTGCCGCCCCAATTAGAGTTACTTTTCCAAGGAACTTGTGATTCGGATAGGCATCAACCTCCACTTCGACCGGGCTGCCAAGCTTCATGTTCTCAAGCTTCGTCTCCTCGAAATACGCGGTCACCCAGACATTCCGGAGATCGTATAGCGTAAACACTGGCTGCCCCGGTTGAATGATGTCTCCCGGCATGACCCATTTGCGAGCCACGACGCCGGTGGACGATGCCATAATCTTCGTATTTTGCAACTGCGTGCGGATGACCTCGATCTGCGCCTGAGAATTGTTCACCTGTGCCAGTGCTACTTTCTTTTGTGCCTGTGCCAGATCGACGGCTCGCTTGGCGTGATCGTACTGCTCTTGAGGAATAATACTTTCCTTGAATTGCGCAGTGCTTCGGTTGAGGTCTTCCTGCGCTTTCTGCAGGTTGACTTCTGCCAGACCCACCGCCTGCTGCGCATATTCCAGTCCAGCCTGTGCCTGTGCTTCTTGTGCACGCAGGTCGCTGTCATCTAACTGCACCAACAGCTGCCCTTGAGTAACTGTGTCACCGTCACCGGCGTTGAGTTGCGCGATCCGCCCAGCTATCTTGGAACTTATGGAAACCGGATCACTGTCGACAAAGGCATCATCAGTGCCGACGTACCCTCGCAGATAGGTGTACCAATATCCGACCACCAGCGCAGCGCCCAGCAGCACCACTATCGTCGGGATCCAGAAGCGTTTCTTTTTCATCAGACATTTTTTGGATGCCATCGCAATTCCTTTGTTGCTGCTCAAGATTCCTGTCCGAGACCGGCGTCCCTGTGTTCGTGGTCGCGAACCTCGACGTCTTGTATTTCCGCACTATCGTTGTCTTCAATCTTCATCAGCCGGCACAGAGTCTGCATGGAGCGACTGATCTCATGCAATTGCGCCTCCGGAAGCCGACCGAGCCCTTCTATCATGAAGCCGAAAGCGGATGGCGGTGCCTGCGCAATGGCCGTATTGCCTTTGTCTGTCAATTGTAGATGTACTGTGCGCCGGTCTTCTGCATCTCGATGACGCGCAAGGTAGCCCGCGGCTTCCAGACGATCGACGATTCCCGATACCGTACTGGTGTGCAAGAACATCCTCTCGCTGACTTCCCCAAGCGAAACTTGGGGATATCGCTTGACGACAATCAAGAGCCCCAGTTGCGGCCCGCTCAGACCAACCGTCTTCATCAATTCCTTGGAATAGCAGTTGATCGCGTTCCTGACTTGCCGGACCGAATTGACAATGCGGCTGATATCGTTCGACTCGTCTGCTCTGTTCACCGTGACTCCTGCGTCTCCACTGTTTTGTACGCAAAACTTTGGTACGCAAAATATATCGGCAACGTTGCAGGAAATCAATGGTTCTTTCGCGCTAAGTAAGTTCTTGACTTATAGAGCAATAGAGAGCGGCCTGAAGTTGAACCTATTTCTCTGGATTATGGTGGAGCCGAGGGGATTTGAACCCCTGACCTCTTGACTGCCAGTCAAGCGTTCTCCCAACTGAACTACGGCCCCAGAGGTGTCGCAATATATCCGGGCGTCAGGATTTGTCAACCGAAACTTTTCGTCCGGCTTCCCGCAGTAATTTCTCGACTTGACGTCTTTCTTCTTCGCCGAAAACCCCGCCGGAAATCATCCGCCCCAGTTCAACAATACGCTCTTCTTGATCTAACGGCACAATCTCGGTTTCGGTCCGTTTCGCCTTTTCTTTTTTGATCGCCTTGTAATGATGATCAGAGAAGGAAGCTATCTGCTGCAAATGCGTAATGACAATCAACTGCTGCTTACCCGACAGCTCTCTCAGCTTGCGCCCAACTAACAACGCCGTTTCGCCGCCGATACCGACATCGATCTCGTCAAAAATGAGCAGATCAACTCGGTCCTTGCCGGCATTCAACGACTTGAGCGCCAGCATCAGGCGGCTGATTTCCCCACCCGAAGCGACCTTGTGCAGCGGTTTCAATTCCTCACCGACGTTGGCGTTAAACAGGAACTGGCCAGTCATCATCCCCGATTCTCCAAAATGGTAACGCCGTCCCTCATGCTCGACTAAATCGCCCGATTGATTTTCGCCAAATTCGACGTCGAATTGGGCCTTCGGCAGACCGAGCTTGCCCAACTCCTTGCGCATGGCGGTCGCCAGTCTTTTCGCGGCGATTTCTCGATCAGCCTGCAAATGTTGTGCGCTGTCGACCAACTCCTTCTGAATCGATGTCAATTGCCTTTTGAATCCCACGAGGTCAAGCTCGGCGGTATCGATATCTCTGACTTCAGTCGTAATGGTATCGCGATAAAACAGCACCGCCTCTATGCTTCCGCCATATTTGCGCTTCAGCTTATAGATTTGCGCCAGCCGCTCGCCGATTCCCTCCAACCGCAACGGGTTCTCCGCAAGACGGCTGAAGTGTCCTTCCAGTCCGCGCCCCGTCTCAGAGAGGCCGATGCGCGCCGATTCCAGTTCGGTGACAAAACCGGATGCCGGCGGGAACGCCTCGGCAATGGAATGAAGCTGCCTTAGCGCTTCGGTAGTCAATGATATTGCGGCGCCGTCATCTTGTAGCAGCCCGATCGCATTTTGTATGGCGTCCCTGATTCGCGCGATATTTTCAAGCTGTCGGCGTTCCACCTCCAGTGTCTCTTCCTCTCCCGCAACCGGCGCGATCGAGTTGATCTCGTTGAGCTGGAATTGATGGAGTTCCTGCTTTTCCTTCGCCTCGGCGATTTGCTTTTCAAGCGAAGCGATATGCGTCTTGAGGTCTCGGAAGCGCCGTAATTGCTGAGTATAAGCATCAAGCGCGACATCACACCGACCAAATCGATCGAGAAACCAGAGATGCCTGTCGGGATCGAGCAGCCATTGATGTTGGTGTTGACCGTGCAGATCGCAGATTCGCTCGCCGATCTTCTTGAGCGTGGACAGGTTTACCCGCTGATCGTTAATCAGACAGCGGCTATGCCCGTCAGCGTACAATTCGCGGGTCAATGTCAGGACGGAACCGTCAGCCGCGATTTCCTCTTCAGCCAGACACTCCCACAATTCAGTCAAGTCGCCGTGAAACTCCCCTTCGATGAAAGCATGGTTTGCACCCGAACGGACGTACTCGGCTTTTCCGCGCTCACCAACCAAGAGACTGATGGCCCCCACGATCAGCGATTTTCCCGCGCCGGTTTCCCCCGTGATCACGCTCAATCCGCGGTCGAAGGCGATCTCGGTCTGTGAAACCACCGCGAAGTTCTTCAGAGTTAATTTACCGAGAGTAATCATGCGTCACTACCGTCGTGCTGGCCAAATCAAACGAAAATCAGTCAGCAATGTATCGTGCCGATTCGGATACGGCAAGCTGTTATCGCTGGGCAGCCCAAAGCAAGCGTGGAAAGGCGAACCTCACCATCCCGATAGCCGCAAGCAAACCACTAAGACATCGCAACACATTCGAGCCCCATACGAGTGAACTCAGATCGAACCAGAAGTC
>JAPLUP010000104.1 GCA_026397575.1 Candidatus Zixiibacteriota bacterium | reverse complement strand
TCTACTACCGGCTGGCAGTGATGACGCTGCAGGTGCCGCGACTGGCAGCGCGCTCCGACGATGCCTTCCGGCTCTTCCGGTATTTTATGGAGATGGAACAGATTGACACTGAGGGCGTCACTCCCGCCTTACTGGCTGCGTTACAAGAACGCTGTCGTCGGTATGAATGGCCGGGCAACGTTCGCGAACTCAAGAACTATGTTGAACTCTTCAGCCTGACAGAGCATCGTGATGCCGAGGCGATTTGCCATCGGCTTGTGGCGAGGCTTGAGCCAAAGGCCACTGAGACGGCTGAGACCGTCGAACCGCTCAGCCTGCCTCGGGAATTGGAGCGATTCGAGAAATCCAAGATCCATACGGCGCTGGGGAGTTGCGGTGGTGTAATCAGACGTGCGGCTGGCTTCCTTGGGTTGCCGGAAGCGACGCTGCGGTCGAAAATGAAGAAATATCGAATGAGTGCCGCGTAGGTTTACACGCGGCACGCGTGAAAATTCGCGAAAGCGGTAAGCGCTTGACAAACAGGCGCTTACGCAACCTGACGACGATGGATCGGCGTCTGGAGCAAGTGAGATTTCGCGCACAAAGCGACAAGTGCGTTTTTTTCTGGACTCCTAAAGCCAAAGGGGGCTTGCACCTTTTTTGCTCAACCAATTGAATTCCAATCGATTAGACGATCATTAATATCCAGTGTTCAGAAAGTGGGGTTGCTGGCAAGGATGTTGCTTCTGCAATAGACTGTCGTAATAAGTAGCGACGGCTCCAACACGTTTGGGATGGTTCTTTTTCTCGGGAGCACGGGTTGAGGGGATGTCGAATCCGCCTGGCTATGCTCGGCCAGGCGGATTCTCACTTCGGAAATGTATGGCAACTCGATTACTTCTTTTTTGCTTCCTTTGATCGAGTTCACTTCAAAAAGCCCGGCCATCGTTTGATGACCGGGCTTTGACATTGCTCAAGACAATTGCCGGAAGTTACATCTTCAGATTGATACGGGCGTCCAAGGCGGCGTTGATCCGCGCCAGAGAGTCTTCGAGATGCCCTCTCGTAATCGTGTCCAGCGAGCTTCCTGAGAGTGCATTTCCGATCGCACCCTTAAGCGTTCGGAGATCGACCCGCGCCAGCGTCACGGCATCCTCCGGAACAGGTAAATTAGTGTTGGTCACCAAGTCGACCAGAATTTCCAGATGCGCTCTCTGGAGATTGCGACGCATACCATCGATGTTCCGACCAGCGGTTACTTCCGACCAGATCGCGCGCCTGACATCTTGGAAAACATCTGACATCGTGTAGACATTCTCTCCCTTGTCATAGTGCAGCCCAATGTCGTTGAGGCGACCGAGAGTGATCGGGTTGTAAATATGATTAAACGGCGTCCTTTGTATCGAAAGCACTTGATCATGCAATGGGTAATCAATTCGCTGCACTGACCACGCTGATCCGGTGAAGTCGGACATCTTCTCAGTTTGCAGCTTGTTCAGAAACTCCGGCGAGAACTTAAAAGCATCAGGCGACCAGATGTTGTCGACAATGAATTTCATCGCCTCGCGCTGCTTTGCGGCAGGGACCGGA
>JAPLUP010000265.1 GCA_026397575.1 Candidatus Zixiibacteriota bacterium | reverse complement strand
ATGGACGATATCCTTCTTGCCGCTTGCAGCCGCAGTTGCGGCACCGGCGGCGGCTCCCGCAGCAGCACCAATCTCAGTGCTACCTTTTTTGTCAACAATCTTGCCAATGATGCCACCGACAATGGCTCCACCACCGATCATGGCCACTTCTCTGTTGGTGTGCGAGCCCTTGATCTGGCGAATCTCATAGGTGTTGATGCTGACCCAGCTTCCGCCTATGTCCTGTATGGCTGTCAAGCTGTAAATTAGCTCAGCAGGAGTCTTGAGTCGACCTGATTCAACGACCTTATTTAGCACGCCTTTCACCGCAGCGTTTTCATCAAACAAAGTGTGACCATTCACAACAATGGGCCGAAGCAGCTTGGCTCGAAATTCCATGCCCGTTTGATCGATGTCAGTGTCGACTGAATCGACGAAAATGATGGCTATTGCCGTGCTTTCGGGCATAGTGACATAGGTAGGGGTTTTCGCGACCTTCTCGGTCGGGGGCTTTCCAACCTGCTGCTCCGCTCGATTACCGCACGAAGCGATCAGAAGCACCAGCGAAACAGACAGGAACAGACTAATTATTCTGAGCATGTTAACTCCTTCTGAAATCCGAATCTACATTGTTATCTTAAACGCTGATCACTAACCCGTTCTACTTCTCCTGACTCTGCCTGCGGTCATACTGTAGTTGCCTTCGCACGCCATTTGGCCATACTGATCCCCGAAACGAAACTTGCTCTTCAGGGAAAGTGTCAAACACTTCCTGAAGCTATTTCTTCCTTACTCCATTAAGCATAGGGCTAATTAATCAAGCCGTCAATCGCTCGAAAGATTGAAAAGGTAGTTAGCCCATCGGAGTGGGGCGCTAATCGCGACTTTCACGGTCACGCACTGAAGCCTTCTTGATCGAACCTTTTGTACGGGCAAAGGTGGCCAGCTCCAGACGTGTGTGGAGAGCCAGCTTATCAAGTATATTGCGTACATGGTTCTTGACAGTAAAGACGGCAACCTTGAGTTTAATAGAGCTCTCTGTGATGCTTTTTCCTGCCGCTAAGAGACAAATCACATCTTGCTCCTGCTTAGTCAATTTGACGGCAGCAATCACTCGATCCACTGTCCCCCCCTGAATTGCGCACTCTACGATCTGAGAAAAAAGCGAATCGGCCGTTGTCGGGGGCAGAATCTTTACTCCTTTGACAACCGTTCTGATAGTATGCAGAAAATCGTCCAGAGTCGCGTCTTTGGGAATAAAACCTGAGACCCCAGCTTTGACAAACTCGACCACGTCCGAATGTACCGGGATCAAGTCCATGACGACTATTTCCGTTCGAGGGTATTGTTTCTTTATTGATTGAAGCACTCTCAGACTGTTACGACTCCTGAGGCCCAAGTCGAGCAGTACCACGTCCGGCACCAGCTTCTTGGCCTTTTCGAAGGCACTTCTATTGCCGGCAGACGATACCGCCCTAATGTCCGCTTGTTCGTTGAGCATTGCGGTTGTCCCATCGCGCAGAAGGCGATTGTCTTCGATCAGCAAGACCTTTATCTTTTTCATAACTGAACGATCCCTTCATCAATTGATCAACGGTCTTTCCAAGGCTGATGAGTTTCACGTGAAAAGACCAGGGCATTATCTATTCCTTGATTAGCATACGACCAATTCTGCAAGGAATCAATCGCTCGGATGGATGAAAAAGTAGTTAGTTCTTTTGATGGATGTACTAATCGCGATCTCCGGGAGATCGCATGGGAGTCTTTTTGTTATTGCCTTGTGAATGGGCGAACATCGCCAACTCCAGACGAGTGTGGAGAGCCAGCTTCTCCAATATATTGTGCACATGGCTTTTGACTGTATAGACGGCAATATTGAGTTCACTGGCGATCTCCTTATTGCTTCTTCCAGCGGCTATATGACCAATCACATCCTGCTCTCGGCTGGTCATTTTGACGGCAGATATCAATTTATCGATTTTGCCACCTTGAAGCGCTTGCTCCACGATTTGAGAAAAAAGCGAGCCGGTCATCGGCGAGGGGAGAATCTTTGCCCCCTTCACCACCGATCTGATTGTGTGCAAAAAATCGCGAAGTGTCGCGTCTTTGAGGATAAAACCTGCGACTCCCGCTTTGACAAATTCGACAACCTCTGCATGCGCCGGAATCAAGTCCATGACGACCACATGGGTTTCGGGAAATTGTGTCCTTATTAATCCAACCACGGTCAAACTGTCTTGATCTTTGAGACCTAAGTCGAGCAGCACGACATCTGGTTCCAGGTTCTTGGCCTTCTCAAAGGCGTCGCCATTGCCCGAAGACGAAATCACTTTCATGTCCGCCTCCGCATTCAACATTTTGGCAATCCCTTCACGAAGTAGGCGATTGTCTTCTATCAACAAGACTCGGATTTTTGACATAACACAATTCCTCCTTCCTCATATGTTACTCGGACCTTTGCGGAGTCAGGCCTTGTGTGACGACAGAATTTGAGCCGGCCCAACTGAGCCAGGGCACGGCAAATTTTACATTGACGCCTTAGGTCTGTCAAGGGAAAAGTGCAGTATCGCTAGACCAAGGTGGACGGAGAAGCAAAGTTTAGATAACGATAATCAACACATAGGGATTTGTTCTGGCAGGATACTGTTTGGCGTGATTGGAACTGATGAAATTCGCCGTCCTTGGTGATTTGGCCCCGTGATCGAATCACTCAAACCTTGATGTGGCAAAGAACGACTCGATCACCGCGTTGTTGTAACAGTCACCTTTGCAGCTCATGCTGGGAATGATCGCGCACTCTGTCAGAAACTGTTGGTAAGAAGTAGCGGCATACTGCACGCCCTGATCGGAGTGATGCACCAGTTCGAACCCACTGGACGCTTCGCTTTGGGTGGGCTTAAGTAAGGCCGCCCGTCCACCCATCCTCTGGATTCCCAACTTCGCGGGAATGACGAAGTAGGATGGATTCCTGCTTTCGCGGGAATGACGAAGTAGGATGGATTCCAGCTTTCGCGGAAATGACACATGCAGGCACACGCCTGGCGCCACTACGAAAAATGCCGTCAGGAAAGGTTCCTGACGGCGCTTTTTATGTCTCCTGACGGCGTGTTGTATCAGCGTCAAGACCCAAGGGGTTTTGACCTACATTCCTGTATCAGAATAACCCGCGAGTGGCGATTCTACTTCTTCTTGCTGAAGACCATTGCTCGTACACGATTGCGGGCGGTCGGTTTGGCTCCCTCTACAACGGGAATGATTTTGCGAGACAGTTCACGAGGAACCTGCTTTGAGGGAACGAAATTGAACTTCTCAAAATACTTAGGTATGTCAGTGGCGAGCCAGATCGTCTCCGGGCCCGTAGCCAACAGCTTCTTGACGATCATTTTGCCCCAGCCCTTGCCGCGCTGCCCTTCCGCGACACCGACGCATTCGATTTCGGCGTAATTATCCACTACGCGCAAACAGCCGAATGCCAGGAGCTTTTCATCATTCTTGAGAATGGTGAACTTGTCAGGGTGCAATAACTCCAGTTCCAACTCATAATGTTGGACCATGCGCTTGACCTGTCTAAACTCCGTTTCGGTCGGCCTTTTGAAAATCAACATCTTATCCCTCCGCACATAACTTACTCAGCCTACCACTTCCATCGGTGGCGCTACTTAGAAACCGACACACCCCAAGCCGGCGCAATAGTAGACACTTATTATACGCAATCTCGAGGCGAAAGTCAACTAAATCTTGAGCTTATCGGCCGTATCGCCGATGAAGGGGATCGTAAACTCTTTTCCCTGAATGGCATAGAGGATTCCGGCGACGGCGCTGCCGACCGACAAGATCAGCAGCATACCCCAGAAAAGGTTGGAAATGATGTCGAACATGAAAAAAACGGCTAATACTTCTACGAAGAACAGGAACAGACCCTGTTTCCCGTGCCGAAAGGCAAACGGGTTGTCCCGCATTTTGATAAGCGGAATAAAGCAGAGGAACGGCACATACCCCAGAATCGCCGCGGCCTTCCCCTCTTCGATCATTGCTTCCTCATCCTTGGGAGGCGCATAGTCTTCTTCCCCGACCTCAGCGTCATTGATCTGGTCTTTGTCGAGGTTGTTGGTCAGGTCCTGGTCTTTCATGAGCTATCTCCTTGCTCACACTTGCCAAAAAAGCGATTCGCCGCGATTCGGTAAATCCATGAATATATAATTGGCTTCCGGCCATCTTTCAACAACTTTTTCGTTTTCTTTGACCGACACCGCGAAATAAAGCCGCTTTTCGCTTTCGCATCTGGAGGCGTCTCGCGGCAGAGCGACCTCGACGAGCCTCCCCCACTCGGATTTGACCACCATCGGTACCGGTTCATATCCGCTGTCGGTCTGCTTTCTCAGCACCGCTCCAGAGGGCGTGATTTCGGCCATGTGCTTTTCCTCGCATACGAGATCGATCAGCAAAGTCGATTTGTCGCGATCAATAACCGCATCCTTTTCGAAGTCAATGCGGAAATAGACGAAGTCATCATCGTACCCGAACATGATCTCGTGGATTTTGGCATCAGCCCGGTGCATGGCGCCACCAAGCTTATGGCATTCAACCCTGCCAGCGCCGAACCACTCGAAAAAGTCGGTCTGCCTACCGTCGATAATCGGAGTGATGAAGTCGGTGGGCTCCAGCATACCAATCTGACGCGACAGCTTGCGGATAGGCCTCATCAGCGTCACGGGAGGTTCAAGACCAATTGTCTCCCAGACATTTTGCAGGTGTTTGCGAAAGAGATAATCAAATATCTCGAAAAACTCAGTCTGATGATCTTCACCGTACCACCAACACCAGTCAGAACCCTCGGCAATGTAGATTTCCTTCCAGGCCAGTTCCGCCTTTGCTTTGTCGAAGTCAGGGTGATCATTCAGAAAATCAACCAGCTGCTCGCGGGTTGCCCCCAGGAGATCCCAAGCCGCGTTGTCCTCATCGTGGCCTATCCAGACGAGAAAATTGTGATTGATCCAGGAACCGGAAAAAAGGAAGAGCAGTGGTTTGATGATCTCTTTGCCGGAGAAGACATCCGCCGGCAGCACGGTTTCAATGCGCTTGTCCTGATCGAGACGTCCGTAAAGCGCGCGCAGGAAATCGGCGCCGTCGTTGGGGTAATACTCCCAGGCGTTCTCGCCGTCGAGAATCACCGACACCAGAGCATCAACACCGGCCTTCTCGTAGACTGCAGCCAGTCTGTGCAGTTCGCTTAGAAAATCGTCGGCGGCTTTCTCGGCATCCCAATTGGAGTAGACAAAACCAATCTTGTCTGAGAGCCGGTGATCGCGGAAGAGCATACCGATGCGATTTTCCTCCCCGCCAACCCAATAGGGTCGATGAATTCCGTCCAGCGGCTGATCCGGGTTTCTCTGCTTGGCAATCGGATGGTTCGTTGATGCGTAATAAATTTCCTCGTCGGTGGCGATCCAGCGAATGCCGTGGCGGTGCAGGATCGGCAAAATTGCTTCGGAGACCGATCCTTCCGAGGGCCACAT
>JAPLUP010000144.1 GCA_026397575.1 Candidatus Zixiibacteriota bacterium | reverse complement strand
GGCAAGTCGGCTTCAGCCAGCTTCTTCCTGACCTCTTGCAGTTCCTCGCCTACCCCCTCTCCCTCTCCCAACGCTTTTTTTATAGCGTCCAATTGCTGGCGCAAATAGAACTGACGTTGGCTCTTGTCAACATCGACCTGCACCTGTCGGACAACTTCAGCGGAAACCTGCAGCTTTTGCAATTCGGCAGTCATTAGGCGGATTAGACGGTCATAGCGCTCGCTAAGGTCAACGGCCGCAACCAAATATTGCTTCTCGCCAAGTCCGAAGTTGAGATAACTCGCTAGCAAATCCACGAACCTGCCGTAGTCTTCGCTGTTGACCTTCATGATCTGCACCATCTCGGGCGGGTAGCGGTTATCAAACTCGCTGAGTTGCTCGAACAGAGCCAGGGCCGACGCAAGTTTCACAGCCAGTGTGGCGTCGTCAACGCCCGGCGGTTCCGGTAGACACTCGACATGGGCTTCGATGTACGGATCCAACTGCAGCAGGCGTTCGACTTCAATACGCCTGATTCCTTGCAGAACCAGTTGCACCGTATTGTTCGGTAGTTTGACCTTGGAGATCAAACGCACCGCCACGCCGATGCGATGGATGTCATCTATCGAGTTGACAACGGTTATGCCTTTCTTGGTGATCGCTGTTGCCAGTATCTGGTTTTCCAAACCTTTTTCTTCAAGCAGCTTCAGTGATCTGGCAAGACGCACCTGCAGAGAAACTACTGCGTGTGGAAAAACGGCCGTCGAGATCAGCGGCAAAAGCGGCAGTTCCTTGGGAATGTCGCACGAGACGATTTCGTTATACTCTTTCAATTCCGACCACCTTGTTGGAGTGCTCGCCATATCTAAAGCTTTCCCTCTCTGAAATCAAGGGATTGTTGAAAAACTGCTGTCCGCCATGAAGGAGAAACTGGCCTTTCCGAAGAGGCAACCCCTTGCTTCTCAGCACTCACACGACAAATACCTTCTTGAAAAACAAAAACGCCCCGTTCCATCGGAACGGGGCGTCTATCTTCGAAGCAATCTTCGCTTAGAAGCTCAGCGTCAAGGAGACGCGATGATTCTCGCCCAGGAAATTCTCCGTTTCGGTGACATAAGCATAGTCCAGCGAGTACTTACCCATCACGGTAAGGCCTGCGCCAACCGTGAACTTGCCGTCATTAACACCGGCGCGGATCGCGCCGAAGTAATTCGTGGCGAATTCATAGTCGTATTCGGCTCCGAGACGCGCCGTGACATTCGAGCGATGCTGAATCTTCTGGATATCAGCCGCGAAGGTAAAGCCCTCGAACGCAAAAGCGGCGATACCAAGGTTGAAGTTAGCCGGAACTTCATCCCGACCGATCTTCGTCCCAAGATCACGCGCAGTTACTCCAAGATGAACATTGTCATTCAACATATACATCAAACCGGCATCAAAGCCAACACCGCTCTTGGAGTAGGTGTCGATCTTCTGATAGCCGACCTTGAAGGTCATGCCAACATTCAGCTTGTTCAACTTATTAGCATAGCTGAACAGGAATCCATGCTCATCGGCATTAAACGTACCCAACTTGTTAAGGCTGCCATCCGTTTTGCTGATGTCATTGATTCCGCCGTTGATCCAGGAAAATGCTCCCCAGCCAGCTCTTCCAAAATTGTGTCCCAGAGCGAGATAGTTGTACTGCCGATCATAGGACATATTCGCCGAAATCATGCTGGACAGATTGGTACTTTCGATACCGGTCAGACCGGCGGCGTTCCAATAGCCGGCTGTTGCGTCATCCGCAACAGCGGTATAGGCACCGCCCATAGCCAAGGCACGCGCACCGACACCCGCACGAAATGTCGTGAAGGCATGGTTGTCCTCGGCTAAGGCCAGACCGCTTCCTCCCACCAGGAGAGTCGAAAGTAAACCGGCGAAGATTACTAACTTCATAAGGTGACTTCTCATTTCGAAATCTCCCCTCCTATACAATAAGAGTTCATTTCAAGTTCGTAGGATGAGTCTCCCGGTTCGGGGAGACTCATCCCTCTTTCCTTCTTACTTCTTACTTCTTAACCACTGCGATCTTGACCACAGTTGAAATACTACCACCGCCACCCTCTGCTACGATATAGGCAAGATAGACGCCGTTGGCAACTATAGTCGTGCCACCTTCGGTCTTGCCATCCCAGAACAGATTCCCGCCGACCATCGGATTAAGCGTCCGGACTAGATCACCACCCATGTCGTAGATCTTCGCGGTCACCGTGGCTGATTTCTTCAGCGTGATGCGAAGGGTCAGCGGCTCGACGGTTGGGTCGAACGGATTGTTCGACATCGTCACTGTAAGGTCGCCATCAGCAATCGGTGGCAGATCCCCGGTGCTGGTGTAGCTGCCCGTGTTACCAACGCCGTCGGTTACCAGAATTTGATACAAGACACCCACGTTCGGGCAGTAGGAAAGCAGTCCACCGTGACCGGAAGGTGAGAAGAACCACTTGCCACCGCTGTTGACGGCGGAAACAGAGCTCTGCTTGCCACCGGACAACGCTATGCCGTTTTCACGGATCTCTATGTCGCCTTCGGTGAAGCCGGAGCCGTCATCACTGATCCGGAACACCATCGGGCAATTACCCGAGTTCGGGTTCAGA
>JAPLUP010000005.1 GCA_026397575.1 Candidatus Zixiibacteriota bacterium | reverse complement strand
GTTGATGCCGTTAACACGCAAACCGTAGGCGACATTATCGAAGATCGATTTCGGGAAGGGATTCGATTTCTGGAAGACCATGCCGACGCGCGTTCTCACTGTCGATACATCCCTGATGTCTCGGTAGATATCAACGCCGTCGAGTTTGACAGTCCCTTCTCTGCGTGTGCCGGGAATCGTTTCGTTCATGCGGTTCAACGTCCGCAGGAACGTCGATTTGCCGCAACCGGATGGCCCGATAAGCGCGGTCACGCGGTGCTCTTCGATATCCAGAGACACACGGTGCAGTGCCTGAGATCGTCCATAGAAGAAGTCCAGGTCACGTACTTCCATTTTCACTTTGCCGGCTTGTCGCGGCGGATGCACGCGCGATGCTGCTTCGAGTTTGTCGGTTTCTAATTCGGCATCAAACACTTATTCGCCTCGATCGTATCTTCGATCTAATCAGGATTGCTACAAAATTCAAGAGAAATGTCAGTACCAGCAGCACCAAGACGGTTCCATAGAGTATCGGCTTGGTCTTTTCGATATCCGGTGACTGCGTGGACATCACATATACATGATAACCGAGTTCCATAAACTGATCATTAAGCGCCTTGGGGAGGTAGGGCAAATAATAGGCCGCGCCTGTAAACATAATCGGTGCGACTTCACCGGCGCCCCGGCTGATTGCCAGAATCGCTCCGGTGAATATTCCGGGTAGCGCTTGAGGGATGATTATGCGGATTATGGTTTGCAGTTTGGTGGCGCCCAGAGCATAACTTGCGTTTTTCAATTCGTGAGGGATAGCGCGCAGGGCTTCCTCGGTGGAGACAATCACTACCGGTAGAGTCAACAGCGCGAGCGTCAAAGCCGCCCAGATGATTGCCGGTTGTCCCCAAACCGGTTTCTCTGTACCCAGCAGAGTGGTGTCAATACCGTGTCCGATAAATCCGATGAAAAATCCCAGACCGAATAATCCGAACACAATCGAAGGTACACCAGCCAGATTGTTGATCGCGGTGCGAATCAGTCGGGTGGTGCGCGAAGTGGGACTCGTGTACTCGTGCAGATAAACGGCAGTGAGAACGCCAACAGGTACGCCGGTAATGACCATCAGGATCACAAGGAAGACGGTGCCGAAGATCGCCGGAAAAATGCCACCTGCTTCCATCCCGTGCTCCGGGGGTTTGCTCAAGAATTCCCAACTGATTGTGCCCAGGCCGCCATGCAGAACATTCAGCAAGATCACCACCAGCATCGCGATGATGATGATGACTGCAGTAAGAGTCAGGCCGCGTGGGATCAAACCGCTGCCTTTGGATTTGAATTCGAGTACGGGACCTGTCGATGCTGCGATGGCCATGCGGTCTGTCATGATAGCTTGCCTTGGAATCTAATTTTGAGGCGCTGAAGCACAATTTCGCCGCCGAGATTCACGAGAAACGTGAACAGGAACAGCACCGTCCCGATGAAGAAGAGTACATTGTAGTGCGCGCTGCCAAATACAACTTCCGCCAGTTCAGCCGCGATCGTCGCCGAGAGCGTACGCGCCGAATCAACGAAGCTGGCCGAGATGATCGCCGCGTTGCCGGATGCCATCAAGACAATCATCGTCTCGCCGATGGCTCTGCCGAATCCGAGCACGACACCAGCGGCAATGCCGGGGAGCGCCGCCGGTAGCACCATGGTAAATGAAACCTGCCAAGGGTTGGCCCCCAAGGCGCGGGCTGCATCACGAAGGGATGTCGGCACCGAGTTCATGGCGTCCTCGGCGACGGTGAAGATGATCGGAATGATTGCCAAACCGAGTGCTATGCCGGCGTTGAGTATGTTAAGTCGGTAGGTTAATCCGAACAGATCCTGCAAAAGCGTCGCCAGTACGATCAACGCGAAGAATC
>JAPLUP010000491.1 GCA_026397575.1 Candidatus Zixiibacteriota bacterium | reverse complement strand
GGAGAGGGTTTGTCTTTCGATGATTACAGAGTCAACCTGCTGACGCTCTTGAAAGGTCAACGCTTGGTTCTGTATGCTGAGAGTAACACTGACTTCTCGAATCGCTATCTGGGGAATCTAGTGGGTTTACTTCCGCATGGGTGCCGCCAAGTACTGAATTGGTCGGAGTTTGTGTTTCGAACCTCGGACAATCTCGATTTGGCGCTGGTGTATTCCTCCAGATATGAAGCGCCTGCAGATGGCAGGCTTGTGTTTGCCACAGTAGGCGAGAATCATGTCAAGGGGCTGAGTCTTCCCGACGATTATGCAGAGGATTACCTGTTCAAATTATCCGCAGCGATTGCACAGAAGGACATCGCCGGTCTGACGTCGCTGCTAACGGCCGATTTCTAAAAGGGCCTGTTGAAAAGCCAAGACCGTGTCATTGCGAGGAGTGCGGAGAGGTGAAGTTGGGTGTGGGGCACGACGAAGCAATCTCGATTAACGATCTCCAGATGCAGGCGCGCAGATTGCTTCGTCGTCATCGTCCCTCCCCTCTCTCACCCACCCTGACTCCTTGCAATGTCAATTCATCGGTTTCTCAGCAGTCCCTAAAACCACACAAACAAAAGGCCGTCAGGATCGACTCCTGACGGCGCTTGTCCTTCCGAAATTCCTGTGTGGCCTGGGTGAAAACTACCTCTGATAATAGACTGGTGTGTCCTCCGTGACCACGGATTTGTAAACGTTCTTGCCTTCTGGGAATTCGATGTCCCCCCCCTTGATAAGCCAGCCGATCGGGAAGAGCACCACGGAGATAATGGTTTTTGGGGTGCTGCTCTTTCCTTTGATTGCCAGGGAGCCTCTGAGGGGCACTTTGCTCTTGGCATTGGAATGGGTCGAATCGATGGTCAGCTTGGCATTGCCGGCTCCGCCGTACATTCCGCCATGGCTGCGCCCGGCGACAGTCGCAAATACCGCATCACCCTTATTGATCAGCTTTTCACCGGAGCGAACCACATTCTCCAGCACCTTGAGCTTGACAATAGCTCCCTTCTTAGCGGCTTTGATCGCCTCGAAATCATCGGCGTCGATATACACTGCAATGGAGTCCCCCTTGTTTAGGAGCGACTCGCCCTTGGAGGGTGCTGCCTGTGCAGTCACTCTTAGGAGTAGAAGCGCACCGAAGATCGCTATTGCGAAATATCCTGCCTTGATTCTCATGGTTTAGTATGACCTCCTGTCTATTCACGACGTATATTACTCATTAGCCAAGCCAATTAATACACTTTGGCGGAGCAGAGTGAGTGTTTGTTAAGCTTTGGGACAGGCAGTGTCAATAAAAAAGTCGTTTGTGTCACTATGTGAAAATTGCTACCAAGCCTGATGCGGCGGGTGGCTCAAATGAATAAATGCAGGCAGACTTTGTGAAATTAGGCACAAACGCCATCAAAAAAGTCGTAAAATATGGTGGCGAACACAGGAAGAATGGCTATATTTTCACGATTGCAATCTTAACGCAGGAGAAACGAAAGTGAGCAAAAGAGAAGAAGCCCTGGAATACCATTCCATGGGACGAAAGGGCAAGATCGAGGTCGTGTCGACCAAGCCCTGCGCCACCCAACGCGACCTATCACTTGCCTACACGCCCGGCGTCGCCATACCCTGTCTCGAGATCGAGAAGAATCCGGCTGACGCCTACAAGTATACTGCCAAAGGAAATTTGGTCGCGGTTGTCAGCAACGGTACCGCCGTGCTTGGACTCGGCAATATCGGCGCGCTTGCCGGCAAGCCCGTTATGGAAGGCAAGGGGGTGCTTTTCAAAAGATTCGCCGATATTGATGTGTTTGATCTTGAAGTCGCCACCGAGGACCCTGATGAGGTGATCAAGGTGACGAAGCTGCTTGAGCCGACTTTTGGTGGTATCAATCTGGAAGATATCAAGGCTCCCGAGTGCTTCTACATCGAGGAGACACTCAAGAAAACGATGTCGATTCCGGTTTTCCACGACGATCAGCATGGCACAGCCATCATCTCTGCTGCTGCCTTGATGAATGCGCTGGAACTGATTGGCAAAGACATTGCCAAGATAAGAGTAGTCTTTTCGGGAGCCGGGGCCGCCGGTATCGCCTGCGCCAAGCTCTATCTTGCACTCGGTGTGAAACCTGAAAATGTCATAATGGCCGACAGTAAAGGCGTGCTGTATGAAGGGCGCGATCCCAAGTGGAACCCGTACAAACAGCTATTCGTTCGCAAGACCGACTGCAGGACTCTCGCGGATGCGCTGAAGGACGCGGATGTGTTTGTCGGCGTATCGGGCAAGGATTTGGTGACAAAGGACATGGTCAAATCCATGGCCAAGGACCCAGTCATTTTCGCCATGGCTAATCCCGATCCTGAGATCACATATTCCGATGCCGTTGCCGCACGCAAGGATGTCATCATGGCGACCGGCCGTTCCGACTATCCCAATCAGGTCAACAATGTGCTTGGTTTCCCGTTCATCTTCCGTGGCGCTCTCGACGTGATGGCCAGCGCCATTACTGAAGAGATGAAGATCGCGGCTTCGATGGCTCTCTCAAAACTTGCCAAGCAGGATGTTCCTGATGTTGTCGCCCGCGCCTACGGCGTTTCGAGCTTCAAATTTGGCCGCGAATACATTATTCCGAAGCCGTTTGATCCGCGCGTGCTGATCTGGGAAGCGTCCGCTGTGGCGAAGGCGCCATGGACTGTGGTGTGGCGCGCAACAAGGTTGACATCGAGGAATACAAGCGCCAACTTGAACACCGACTTGGCATGGGGCGCGAGATTCGCAGCATGATGATCGACCGCGCGAAGAAAGCACCCAAGCGGATCGTATTCAGCGAGGGTTACTCCACGCAGATCATGCGTGCCGCGCATATCATCGTCGAAGAAGGATTTGCCAAGCCGGTTCTGCTTGGTCGCGAAGACGAAATCCGACAAATCGCTAGTGAGAACGATATTGATCTTGCCGGAGTCGAGATAATCCGACCGCGCGTGAGTCCGCACTACGAGAAGTATGTCAACGAGCTTATTCGTCTGCGGCATAAGAAGGGTGTGGCAATGGACGAGGCACGGACGTTGATGCGCAACCCGAACTACTTCGGCGCGATGATGGTGCACATGGGAGACGCCGACGCATTTCTCGCCGGAGTTACTCAGCACTATCCCGAGACGATCAGACCGGCACTCGAAGTTATCGGCAAGCGCGATGATCTGTCGGTGGTGAGCGGCTTGTTCGTGCTGATGATCAAAGGCAAGCTCTACTTCTTCGGCGATACGACCGTCAACATTGATCCGACTGCCGAACAGCTCGTTGAGATTACCCTTTGCTGCGCCGAAACGGCCAAACGCTTTGGCGTCGAACCGCGTATCGCCTTGCTTTCCTTCTCCAACTTCGGTTCCGCCAAGCACCCGTTGGTAGCCAAGGTCCAGAGGGCGGTTGCCATCCTGCATCGCGACCATCCGGAACTGGTTGTTGATGGCGATATGCAGGCCGACACCGCAGTCGACCCGGACATGCTCAAAACCTACTACCCGTTCAGCAAGTTGCAGGAGCAGGCAAATGTGCTGATCTTCCCGGAGCTGGCTTCGGGCAACATCGCTTATAAGCTGATGAACAAACTGGGTAACGCCGAGATCATCGGACCGATCCTGATGGGCATGAAAAAGTCGGTCCATGTCCTGCATCGCCAGAATGATGTCGAACAGGTTGTTACCATGGCAGCTCTTGCTACCGTCGAAGCGGGTGATAACCACAAATGTTAGACTAATCATTATTTGCATTCTATCGGGGTGGCCCTTGCGGCCACCCCTTTCTTTTATTATTCTGCTTTTCGTGAAAGCAACCTGACGGTTTGCGACCATGCAGATGATTGATATCAAGTGTCACCTAACCCTTCAATATCGATGTCGGAGGAGGATATGGCCAAGAAAACAGAGAAAAAACCGGAATTACCGTTGTTATTCTTCGCGGCTACCAAAGATCGCTGGAAGGATCTCGAGAAGCTTTTCGGCGAGCGCGGCGCTTGTGCGGGGTGCTGGTGCATGGTCTGGCGGCGACCTCGCAAAGAGTACGAAGCCGGCAAAGGTACCGGAAATAAGCGCGCCCTCAAGAAGTTAGTGACGTCTGGCGAAGTACCTGGGATTCTCGCCTACGACGGCGACAAACCGATCGGCTGGTGTTCGGTCGCACCACGAGAAACGTTCCTGACATTGCAGAAATCGCGTGCTCTGGCCGCGATCGACAGCAAACCGGTATGGTCAATAACCTGTCTCTTTATCGACAAGCTGTATCGCAAACAGGGCGTCGCAGTCGCAATACTCAAAGCCGCGTGTGATTACGTTCGTTCTCAGGGGGGCAAGATTGTCGAAGGCTATCCGTCGATCACCGCAAAAAAACTCCCCGATGCCTGGGTCTGGACGGGCGTGTTGCCCGCCTACTTAAGCGCCGGCTACAAAGAAATCAAACGTCCATCGGCGAGCCGGGCGATTGTGCGGAAAGAACTATAGGTCGAGGTCTTTCGTCGATCAAAAAATGGGATTCAGAAACGATTCAACACGGAGATGACTCGGTGAAAGCGTTACTAAGAGTGATACTGGTTCTGCTGCTGGCATTGCTGATAATGAATCTCAGCGGCGGCATCGCGATGGCGATCAGCAAAGCGATCGCAGGAAACAAAACCACAGCATTTATCTCAGGCGCCGTCATGCAGACCGGGTTGTTGATCTTTTCGCTTTCAGCAATGCTGCTGATCGGCAAGGGCAAACTCGCCGCCTTTGGATTTGTTATGCCGGTTCGGGCGAACTGGCGCTCAATCGTCCTCTTGGGCTTTGGGGTTGGGTTGTGCGCTGCAACGATTCTGACATTCGTGTCCGCGGGTGAGGATCAACTCGATCTCAAGTTGTCAACCTGGCAGAGCATCTTGCTGATTTGGATTTATGCGAGTACCTGCGAGGAAATCTTTACGCGGGGCTTAATTCAGGGGTCCCTCCTGCCGCTGGTGGAGCGCGGCATGAATGTGGGACGATTGCGGATTAGTCTGCCGGTGCTGACCGGGGCAACGTTTTTCGGCTTGATGCATTTGTCGTTGCTGATGCTTGGGGCGCCACCCATCACGGTTCTGCTGATTGTCGTCTTTGCTTTTGTCCTCGGAGTGATAGCGGGATACCAGCGCGAAAAGACAGGGAGCTTGCTTCCAGCCATCGCGATTCATTCACTATTCAATATCAATGGTTTCTTGGTGTCTTGGATAGCTGGACATTAGTGTGCAGGCCTCTGCCCAAAGCCATGCTCCTACGGCCATGTTTGGTGTAAGGCTGACCGACACCACAATGTTTCATGTGATCCTTTTCACAACCTCAAACGTCTGATCAAGATCGAGACTGGCCCGATTCCCCTGATCGAGGTCTAACGGGAGTGGTCTGTCCAATAGCATCCCGAGGCGGTCAGTGAGGCTCGAAAAACCGAGAACAAACCTCAAGAAGATCCCGTAAAACCCAAGAATCTCCCGACCAAAGTCCCTCCAAGTCCCGTCAGCTGCTCATTTGTCCCCAAAACCACCATTCTGCAACGATCCCATAAAGTGTGTCTTCAATCGAGTGAGAACTTAGAGGGTTCTTAACAGTAGCCAAGCGAAATCGTACTTGTGCCGCTACACGTTTCCGAGGTTGGTGCCTTCCCTTGAAGTTAATAAAGAAATGTTCTCGGCACAAATCGGTGCGCCGAAATAGGTAGGACAGAGGCAGGCCGCGGCAGGATTGCTGCAAAAAAGCGACAACCGCGGCCCACTTGACTTCGATGACACTCGGATCAAAAGCCTATTTAGTCAACAGCAGTTTCTCGTACTGATCCACCAGATCTGAGAAAACCCGAATCGTATTCTGGAACGGCTTGGTGGTCGTCATGTCGACTCCGGCCTTTTTCAGTATATTCACAGGATAATCAGAAGAGCCGGTCTTGATAAACTCCATGTACGCCTGTACCGCCTTTTTGTCTCCCGCCAGAATCTTTTGCGATAGCATTTGGGAAGCGGCATAACTGGTGGCATACTGGTAGACATAATACATGCGATAGAAATGGCTTATCCGCAAGCCGCCCAGGTCACGGTCCGATGGAATGTAGAGATCGGGGCCGTAGTACTTCTGATAGACATCCCGGTACACTTTCCGAAAAGCATCGGTGGAGAGCGCGCCGCCTGATTCGACGATCTCGTGTATCTTGAGTTCGAATTCGGAGAACCAGACCTGCGTGTAGAACGTGTTAATGATCTGGTCGATGTAGTAATTCAACAGGTAGAGCTTCTCGTTTTTGTCTTTCGCTTTTTCTATCAAGTACTTGATCATGATGGCTTCATTGCAGGTAGAAGCCACTTCAGCAGTAAACAGAGATTGTCTGGCATAGATGTATGGCTCACTCTTGTTTGAGTAATAGCTGTGCATCATATGCCCCATCTCGTGCGCCAGCGTATAGACATCATCGAGAGTGCCGGCGAAATTCAGAAGCATGACCGGATGTACGGCGTAGATTCCCGCAGTGTAGCCACCACTCCCCTTGCCCTGGGTTTCATAGACATCGATCCAGCGGGATTTGAGCGCCGTTTTGACATTTGCTAAGTACTCTTCTCCCAGCGGCTTCAGGCCCGTAAGCATGTATTCCTGAGCCTGCTCGTACGTGAATTTCATAGTGCTCTGGGGAACAAGCGGAACCGACAAATCGAAGCCAAACAGCGTGTCGACTCCCAACGCCTTTTTACGCAGCGCCATATACTTATGCAAGGGTGCTAAATTCTCGCTGGCTGCCTTGATAAGACTGTGGAAAACGCTCACCGGTATGCTGTCACCGTCGAGACCGCGTTCGAGGCAGCTATTGTAACCGCGCACCTTTGTGTAGAAGAGGTCGACCTTAACGGACGAACTCAGACTGGCAGCCATGGCATTCCTGTATTTCTTGTAGGTTTCATTATACGCATTGCTTGCAGTCCGGCGTAAGTTGCGATTGGGAGACTCCAGAATCTGCCCGTAACGGCCTCGGGTGAGTTCGATTTCTCTGCCGTTCTCGTCCTTGATGTTCGGGAACTTGATATCGGCATCATCCATCGCCGTGAAAATTCTTTCTGGTCCGGCGGTAGCGTCTCCAGCAAGTGCCAGAACTTCCTCCACTTCCTGGTTACGGATATGATTTTTGCGGCGAAGGATGCCCTCCAGATAGAAGCGATAGACCGCTAAGCTCGGATCTTTGTCCAAAAACAAGCGCAGCGCGGTATCAGGAATCTTCAGTATCTCCGGTTCGATGTATGATGTCGCCTGACCAATCTGAGAGTAGATCGCATAGGCCCTGTCTCTGAGTTCCTGATACTTACCGACACGATTGTCTTCATCGAGCTTCAGCACAGCGTAAGCATACAGGCGATCTGCCTTCATTCCCAGTGTATCATTGAGCATGAGGCAGTTCCCGAGATTCGCGGCCGATTCAGCCAGCTTGCCCTCGTATTTGGTGATGTCGCCGATCCGACCTTTCAACGCTTCAAGCTCTTTCTCCCAGGCTTCATCAGTCGGGAAGAAGTCAGCGAGGTTCCATTTGTCCTGATCTTTGACCTGGTCCCGGGTGAGAGTCTCCTGCACTTGCGCCACCATGGTCGATGGCAAGAACTCCAGTGTCACAAGCATTAGAATCGAGAGAATGACCTTCGAACAGAGTCTCATCTGTGTGATCTCCTAAAAAACGTTGATTTGTCTATCTGCCGAACCATAGGCAATTATAGTCAACATGCGCTAAAGGGGCAACGGATAGTCCCCGACCTCTACTTAGATTGTGACGGATAAGTCGCTCCGAAGTTGCGGTTTCATTCCGCCGCTTAGGTCGCGGCCAACCCAAGACGAAGCCGCAGCAAGGTTTTTCCTTACTGTCTCTACTTCTTCGGATAGCCAACTGACTGGGCAAAAATGATTTTCTGGTCGGCGCGGAGCTTCATCACTTTCGCCAAGGCTTCGCGGTCAACCGAGCCGCGTACAACGGTCGAGAGACCTTCCGACGCGCAGTACAGATAGACGTTCTCGCTGACAAGTGCGGCATCGGCGGCGGTATAGAAGCTCTTATCCGCATCCGACGCCTTGTTAACTTTAGCCATGTCTGCCACATAAACCAGATTCACAGGAACATCTTTGACAAACGGCTGCATTCCGGTCTTCTCGCGGATATCCTCCGACAGCACGGGTTGCAGCGCATGCTTTATCGGATCAAAGAGAAACAGCCCATGCGCGGTGGCAACATAGACGTCTATTTCCTGCCAATTCATGGCCGACGGCGCCGTGCGTTTGCCTTCGCCCGTGCGATTGATTCCACATGCCGCCCACAACAGATTGGAGAGTACCGGCATCGGCAGGGTGTCGGCACTAAATTCGCGGGAACTGTGGCGATTCTTCAATACTTGCATCAGCGGCTTGCCGCCAGTCGTGTCCGGTTTCGGCAGTTCAATAGGCTTGAGTCCCTGAGCAACCACGGCAGTGCTCAGTAGCAGAATGGGCAGTACAATCCGAAAAGCGTGCAACATTTGATTCCTCCTATTTAGCATTGCGCATCAGAAGAGCTGACGCCAACTCTTCGATTTAGGATACGATAATCTCCTTCGCAATTCAAGAGGATCATGAAGAAAGTACAGTAAGTCCGAATCCCTGTGGTACGACTGCAGCGTGAATGGAAGTTGGAACCACGGGGGTTCCAGCCTACGTGACTGGAAGGGATGTTGTCATGCCAGCGGAAGCTGGC
>JAPLUP010000460.1 GCA_026397575.1 Candidatus Zixiibacteriota bacterium | reverse complement strand
GCTGGGTAATTTCCTGTACCCAGTGATCGGATATCACTCGATCGGATTCTTGTTTCTGCTGGCTATACTTGCCATGAGTCTCTTCTTCTCGCTGGGACCAATCCTCTTCGGAGCGATTGTGAGTGCTCTCATCTGGGACTTTTTCTTCATTCCTCCCCATGGCACATTTGCCATCACAACACAAGAAGATGTTATAATGTGCGTGGCATATCTGGTGGCCGCACTGATAACCGGTAGCCTGACAAATCGTATCCGATGGCGGGAAAACATGCTCCGGATTCGAGAGGAACGGACGAATACCTTATATGAAATCGTCAGGGCGATTGTCGGGGCACATGACAAGGGAGAACTCGCTCGCGCCGTAACTGAAAGGATGGGGTCGTCGCTGAACGGCGATTACACTGTCTTTTTGAGAGGGTCGGAAGGTGGTTTGGAGAAGGATTCATTAACCGACACGACGTGGATAATCAGCGATAAAGAGTGGGCTGTTGCCAAATGGGCATTTGATAATCGCAAGGATGCCGGATGGTCGACAGACACACTTCCTGATACCGGTGCGCTTTTTTTAGCTCTCGTGGGACCGGCAGAGATTGTCGGTGTGTTGGCGTACCGCCCAAAGACGAATAATCCATTGACGCAAGATGAGCGCAATCTGCTCTCTTCCGTCTGCAGACAACTCGCCATCGCCGTTGAACGTGAGCTCCTTCAAGAGCGATCTCGAGATATGCAGCAACTGGCAGAGTCCCAGCGATTGTACCAGACTATCCTCAATTCTGTGTCCCATGAACTTCGTACCCCGCTCACCGCCATCATTGGAAACGCCTCCGCGCTTTCAAACAGCCAAATTGCTTCTGATCCCGCCAGTCGCCGGCAACTTTCAGAAGAAATCATCAAGAATGGGGAGCGACTGAATCGGGTCGTTTCGAACCTGCTGGACATGTCACGTCTGAACTCAGGCAAGCTTAGCCTCAAGAGAGATTGGCATGAGGTAGGCGACCTCGTGTCCGTAGTGGTAGATTCGCAGAGGGCAACTCTTGTTGCTCACAAGGTTGTCATGAGGATTCCGGAAAATCTGCCACTGCTGCGGGTTGACTTCCAGCTATTTCAACAGGCTCTTTCGAATCTACTCCTCAATGTCGCCGCCTACACTGTTTCCGGATCAACCGTTGAGATCGAGGCGGAGACTACTGGTAGGAAACTCCAATTGGCAGTGTCCGATAACGGGCCGGGTTTTCCTGAAGCTTCAATCCCGCACTTATTCGAGATGTTCTATCGCGTTCCGGGCTCTCCGTCCGGCGGCGCTGGTATTGGTTTGGCAATCACAAAGGGAATTGTCGAGGCACATGGCGGAACAGTCATTGTCTGCAATCGGCACTCCGGTGGCGCCCGCTTCACGATCACCCTCCCAATTGAGCAGCAGCCACAAATGCCTCAAGACCAGGATAGTCTATGAACGGAGTTAGGATCTTGGTCATCGATGATGAATTGGCCATTCGACGCTTGCTGAAGATCAGCCTTGAGGCAGAAGGCCACACGTACATCGAGGCCGGTACTGGCCAGGATGGTCTCGTCGCAGCGGCCACTCAGCGGCCGGAGCTAATCATCCTCGATCTCGGTTTGCCGGACATGGACGGATCTGTCGTTCTCACGCGGCTGCGGGAGTGGTCCTCCGTGCCGGTGATCGTTCTCACTGTCAAAGACTCCGAGACCGATAAGGTCGCTCTGCTGGATGCGGGCGCCGATGATTATCTGACCAAGCCTTTCGGAGTGCCGGAACTACTAGCTCGTATGAGAGTCGCATTACGGCACAAACAGTCGGCCGTTGCTGAGCCCGTATTGCGCACCGCTGATCTGCAAGTCGATTTCACAGATCGGACCGTGTCAATACGTGGCGAGCTTGTTCGTCTCACGGCTACGGAGTACGAATTGCTGAGAATTCTTTCGCAACATGCCGGCAAGGTAGTCACTCAAAGGCAGTTGCTGAGAGATATTTGGGGTCCTCAGGCAGTCGATCAATCTCAATACCTTCGCGTCTACATAGCCCAGCTTCGCAAGAAACTGGAACGCGATCCCGGCAGCCCAGAGCTCATCATTACTGAACCTGGGGTTGGATATCGACTACGACTTGTAGACGAAAAGTAGAACTTACCCTCGTGGCCTGATATAATGTAGCTGCTGGTAATTCCTCAAGGTAGCCAAGAGTATCGGGTGATGATCTCACTCTTTTGGACCGGACGAACTCCTTGGTCGACCACCAAACTGTACGTCGTTAAACCAAGTTGGACACGAGGTGCTGAAAGTCAAGATCCGCTTTGTGCGGAGGCAATCAGTCTCCAGTAGAGTCTTCACGCGATATGTTGAGTTTTGTCCCCGATGGTCACTGTTTGGGCGCGCTCAATCCAGCATGGAAGAGCTTTCGCGGAGATCATGACACAAGTTATCATTTCCTCCTCTTGTTGTGCAGCAATTCATCAAGTCAGCGGTCAATAATGGACGGCTTCCTGATCGTCTTGAATGTGACCAAGTATAACCATTGACACACTTCGTTAGTCTTTGCTGTTTAAGAAGATAACCGAAGGGACGGGGAGAATAATACCCCAGTCCACTTTGTGAGTCAAAGGTTTGATGTCACTCTGAGGAGAGAGATTCATTCTCCGCAAGCCAGCAGATTGATCATAATCGTTTGTGATACAACGAGTTTTGATGCGGAGAGTGAGGGATTCGATTGGTGTTTTTCTGATCAAGTTGCTCTGGCCCAATGTTTTCGGCATAATTCGTTGTCTTATTGATGGTTGGGTACTGCAAGTTTGTTACAGTTCGATTGAGTTACTGCGAGTTGCATGAAGTTGGCGGTTAGAAAACCGTTAGAAAGGCGGGCTGTCCGAATTGACCCATTCGCTTCCATTGACGAGGCCGATCATCTCTGGGATCACGATGCAGAGATGCTCGTCGAACGGGAAATAGTGTCCTTGTTTTAGATGACTATGCCTGCCCTTCTGCTCGATTGTCAGGGAATGGACTTGTGTCCTTGACCTTTGGGTTATGAGCTTTTTCAGTATCCCGAACACGGGACAATACCGGACACTAAGGGACAACAGCGGCAAAGACTTACGAAGTTCATTTTGTCCGGTGTTGTCCCGTCTTGTCCCTTGTTACGGCCTGTTATGTTCGACAAGTGTTAGAAGAGAGTGTATGTCAAACGTGGAGTCTTCGAATGCCTATTCCAGCGTTTCTTCACGCTCCATCAAGAGGTGGGCGGAATCGAGCCTCTGACTCGCGTTGGGGGGACAAAGAGTCAAGTGGCCTTGTGACGAGATTGTGACGGTTTTTCGACTCGCGTGAAGGACTCAAGTAGCCAATGATCTGCGCCGCACATGGTAGCCGATCGGCGAACATCATTCGGACAAGAAATCTTCATAACCTCTCCTCCCAAATCGTCGTGTGCGAAAACAGGAGAGTGAAGCTATCGCACGATAGAAGAAATGCGTCGCCAGGAAAATCCTTGCGAAGATTGAGTGTGTGATTCTAACTGCAGGGTTGGCCGTGCAGTCTGCCCGCGCACGAGTCCTTTCGGAACGGTTATGAGTCGAGACAAACTGAGTTATGCGATCTTCAGACCATTCTTGATGCGACTGGCACGGTTAGCCCGGTCAAGCATGGTGAGACGACCTGAGCGTGGTCAGGGCAGTTGTCAATATCAATCGTCAAACATAGCTCATGAGAGAGGAGAATGGCTGTGAAACCAACAGAAGAGCTGAAACACGAGCACCAGATTGTTTTGCTGATCCTTAAAGCAGCGGAACGAGAGGTCGCAAACATAAGTGGGGGCGGAGCACTCCATGTAGATGAGGTGGAAAAGATGGTAGATTTCTTCCAGAATTTCACAGATCGATGCCATCATGCAAAGGAAGAAAAGCATCTTTTTCCAAGTCTGCAACAACATGGTCTACCGGTAGGTTCAGGACCCGTGGCGGTCATGCTGGCTGAACACGAGGAAGGACGAAAGTTTGTCAGAGCGATAAACGGTGCGCTACCAGAGGCGAAGAAGGGAGCGGCAAAATCTGTTGAGGAAGTTCGTGACAAGTTGGCCGCCTACATCGGCCTCTTGCGTCAACACATCCAGAAAGAGGATAACGTTCTTTTTCCGATGGCCGACAAACTCATCCCTGCTGACGAGCAGCAAATTCTTTCCGAGGCGTTCGCAAGGATCGAAGCGGAAGAGATAGGTGAGGGAACACATGAGAAGTACCATCAACTAGTGTCTCGTCCCAGAGATATCTTGCATAATTAGTTTGAGGGTTTTAGCTTTCTTTTGAAGGAAAGGAAGGAAGCTATGACTCTTGGTCGTCCGATACCGGTGCTGGTGCTCTCGGCGGTTGAGCGGGAGCAATTGAT
>JAPLUP010000271.1 GCA_026397575.1 Candidatus Zixiibacteriota bacterium | reverse complement strand
TATGACCCCGCTGCCGACCTTGTACTCCCCTCGTTCGCAATAGGGAAACACATATATGCTGGCGTCTTTGAGGGAAAAGGCGATTTTGCAGACAAGGTGCATAATACCCTGACGCTTCAGCAGAATCTTTGCCTCTCTGATTCCCGCCTTCAAATGTGATGACGCTTTTCCCACGGTCGGACTCGCCCTCTCTCCTCACTCACATCATCGGAATCTTGATATCCGGATGATTTTTCGCGAAGGCAATCGCTTCGTCATAGCCGGCGTCGACGTGGCGCATAATGCCAGTGCCCGGATCATTGGTCAGGACACGTTCGAGGCGTTTGGCCATGGCATCAGTGCCGTCGGCGACGATAACCTGACCGGCATGGATGGAGTAGCCGATGCCGACACCGCCGCCATGATGGATGCTGACCCATGATGCGCCGGAGGCCGTGTTGAGGAGCGCATTGAGAAGCGGCCAGTCGGCGATGCAGTCGGAACCGTCTTTCATCGATTCAGTCTCGCGATTCGGTGAGGCGACCGAGCCGCAGTCAAGATGATCGCGGCCGATCACTATCGGCGCAGAGATTTTGCCCTGTTTTACGAGGTTGTTGATGATCAGCCCGAACTTAGCGCGCTCACCATAGCCGAGCCAGCAAATACGTGCGGGTAACCCCTGAAAGGCGACCCGTTTGGAGGCGAGATCAATCCAGCGGACAAGATGGGGATTATCGGAGAATTCTTTCTTGATGACTTCGTCGGTAACAACAATGTCGTAGGGATCGCCGGAAAGTGCCGCCCAGCGGAACGGACCTTTGCCCTGACAAAAGAGGGGGCGAATGTAAGCGGGCACAAAACCGGGGAAGGCAAACGCATTCTTCAGACCATGTGCAAATGCTTGTCCGCGCAGGTTGTTGCCGTAATCGAATACGACTGCGCCTTTCTTCTGCAGGTCGATCATCGCCTGGCAATGGACGACCATGGCGTCCTTGGCGCGCTTGATGTATTCCTGTGGGTTGGTCTGGCGCAGGCGGAGCGCTTCTTGATAGGCCATGCCGTTAGGAACATAGCCGTTCAGTTCGTCATGGGCGGAAGTCTGATCGGTCACAATGTCGGGTACGATGTTGCGACGCACGAGTTCAGGCAGGACATCGGCGCAGTTGCCGACCAGACCGATCGAGACGGCGTCCCTTTTCTTCCTGGCCTCATCGACCATTTTCAGGGCTTCGTCAAGCGAACGCGCTTTCCTGTCGCAGTAGCGATTTTCGATACGGCGGTCGATACGGTGCTCGTCGACTTCAACGCAAAGCATGATGGCATCATTCATCGTAGCGGCAAGTGGCTGGGCGCCACCCATACCTCCCATACCGCCGGTCAAGATCAGGCGACAGGAGATGTCATTGCAGAAGTGCTTGTCCCCGCAGGCGGCGAATGTTTCATAAGTGCCTTGCAGGATGCCCTGCGTGCCGATGTAAATCCAGGAACCGGCGGTCATCTGACCGTACATGATCAAACCGAGTTTGTCCAGTTCGCGGAATTTCTCCCAGGTTGCCCAGTGAGGAGCGATATTGGAATTGGCGATCAATACGCGCGGGGCATACTCGTGCGTGCGGAAAATGCCCACAGGTTTGCCTGACTGCACTAACAGGGTCTCGTCATTTTCAAGATTTTTGAGACTGCGGACAATGGCGTGATAGCACTCCCAGTTGCGCGCAGCTTTGCCGGAACCCCCATAGACAATCAGATGTGCCGGATCTTCGGCAACATCGGGATCAAGATTGTTGTTCAGCATCCGCAGCGCCGCTTCCTGTG
>JAPLUP010000454.1 GCA_026397575.1 Candidatus Zixiibacteriota bacterium | reverse complement strand
CTATTCAACAACATTGGTATCATTACGTTTTCTAATGCCGTAAGGTAGGGCACGAGATTGAACGTCTGCAACACGAAACCGACGGTCCGGTTTCGGTATGTCGCGAGTTGATTAGAGGAATAGTCATATAGGCTGGCGCCTTTGACGCGGAGCGAGCCTGACGTGGGATGGATGATGCCACCGAGAGTGAGAAGCAGTGTAGTTTTGCCGGAGCCGGACCCCCCTGTTACCACGACAAAACTCCCTTGAGCGATCTCCATAGTGATTTTGTCGAGAGCATGTACCTCTTCGCTGCGATGCTGATAAATCTTGGTTAGGTTCTCAAGTGTAAACATCTTCAAGTCTCTTGCATGATTAGCGCCGGATCAAGTCTGGCCGCGCGGTAAACAGGGTACCAGCTTCCCAACAATGCGATTGTACTCGCCACAATCAATGACCAGAGCAGGTAGATCGGGATTGGCAAAATCGCAAGCCCCGCGAGTTGCGGACCCAGCACCATCGCCGCCAGCGTACCGATCACATAGCCCAGCGTGCCACCAGCAAGCCCCAGTATCAGGGACTTGGTGAGGAAAAGCCGGTAGATGCGACCGCGCGTAAATCCGATAGTGATTAGCGTTCCGATTTCCTTACGACGCTCCTCGACGTTAGCCCACATATAATTGCCTATTGCAATGGAACCGACGACAACAATGATCACGAGTAAAATCAGCGATACCTTTGACATCAGTTTGTTGGTTTCAATCTGGGTGTTTACTATGTTGTTGATGGTGGTGATGCGTGTATCCGGTAGAATATTTCTCAGCTTGCCGAGTAGCCCGTCGGAGATGGCGCTGCAGCATCCCATAATCTCAATGGCGCTGGTTTGCGCCCCGGTACCTAACAACTGCTGCACACTGTGGAGGTGAGCGAAGATGCGGTTGTCGTCCACCGTTCCGGTCTCAGGTAACACATGTGCTACTTTGAATTCTCTTCCCTCCAGAGTCACAGTACCACCGGTTGTGAGCTTGAGTCGTTCCGCGACCGTACTTCCCACCCATACGTCGGTAGCCGCCAGCGAGTCAACTGTCGCTCGTTTGAGACTAGGATCAAGACGAGTTGTATCTGAAGGATTGCTCGAAGTAGCACAAGCGAGTTTAAGATCCGCTGCCATCAAACCTGATGCCTGCCAAATCGGCTTGGACGCCAACTCATTGCTCGGCATGATGCCGGTCAGCACTACAGGATAGCCAGACACCTTTATGCGGCGACTTAGTTTCGGCGACAAATTGTCAACCCCGGGCAGCATCGAAGTAGCGATGCGTTCTACATATTCTTCCGGGAAAGTCGGGGCGTCTATGTCGGCGGAGTAGTAGTCATCTACCGAGGCCGCCTGCGGCAGCACGAGAATATTCGCGCCAAGGAGGTCGAGCTTCTTCTTGACTACTTCTTTGGAGACACTGGTTACCGATTCAATACCGATAATGACCGCGATACCAAGAGTGATCGTGAGCAACCCTGATATAAGTCTCGACTTCCGTTGCCAGATTTCTCTCCAGATAACGGTAGAAAAACTGAATTTCGAATTCATTAAACGCTCGACTACTTTTTCGTCGGACCGCAGGAACTACTGCTCGCGCCGCCTGATGGGCAGCACCCACCAGCCTTCTTGGTGGCCGCTTGGACGAGATTGCCGACCTCAACTCCTCCCGCAAACGATCCGGTCACTTGCCCCTGAGCGTTGATCACTACGGTCACCGGTTCTTTCGATTGTGGGCTGATTTTCAACTCATTGAGGAACGGGAGTTCGTCGTCGTCGTCGAGATTGATCTTTATTGACGTGCACTTGCCTTGCATTTGGCCGCAGGCGGCGGCACAGGCGCTGGAAACGCTTGTTTCCTTGAGCATTCCCTTACTGGCTGCGGTAATGAGAACGGATTGACCGTCCTGTACTGCTTTCAAAACCTCGGCTTTCTTGGCAGTGGGTACCCATTTCACCAACTGCTCAACCGTCGTGTTGGCGGCAGGAATTCCACCGGCGATCGCGCCATTGCCAGCCAGCACCATAATCAGCGGAAGCGGTGCCCCGGTGAGACGATATTTCACTACCAGCGCCGAGTTGGCAGCGTCAGCGCGGTCAAGTTGGATTACAGTCGATTTTTTGACCTGCTTGGAGGAGGCATTGACCATCTCTCTCGCCTGTTCAATTCCGCCGGCGTTCGGCTCAGTGACCAGCATAAACACGGTTTTGCCCTTGCTCGCCGCTTTTTCCAACTCCTCTGCAGTAATTGCGAGAAGTTGCGTCGACGTGAGGGCGACAAGCATGCAGATTCCTACGAGGCGAATGAAAAGCATAATTTCTCCTTATGGTTGGTGGATCAAGTAATTGAGGTAGTCGTTATCAAGTGGTTATCACGCTCGCTGTCGTTATTTTGAACACTGGTCATTCACGCCATTCTACCATTAGGGAATGCCGGCGTTCCATATTTCGTTACTTGGCGAAATATAATAATGGGAGCGCCTTATGTCAAGGGCTTTCTGCCATTCTTGCCAATAGGCGATTTTGCTCCGGGGAGATGCTCACTGTGACCAAGGGATTCAACCTTGGCACGGAGAAGGAATCTGGGCGAAAGCAGAGGTTGGTATGTCCTACTTCGCTTCTCCACCCGGCGGCAAGAAACCGATGTTTTTCTCTTCCGGCATCCCCTGCAATTTGATCTCGCCGAACTTCTCTTCATACTTCTTGAGGTTGTCTTCGAGGGTCTTGAGAAGTGATTTGGCGTTTTGCGGGGTCATAATTATGCGCGCGAACACCCGGGCTTTGGGAACGCCGGGCAAAAATCGGGCAAAATCAAAGATGATTTCCGAGGGGGAATGGCCGATCATAACCAGATTCGAGTAAATTCCTTCGGCTTCACTTTCGCGTAGTTCAAGCTGTATCTGTTGCTGCGGTTGTGGCTGTTGC
>JAPLUP010000375.1 GCA_026397575.1 Candidatus Zixiibacteriota bacterium | reverse complement strand
CTTCTGGCCCGTCAACGGAACATGTCACTGGAAAAGGGACGGCAGATCATTGATGCGATGGATCGCATCCCTGATCTGGTGGAGCGACAGTTGCAGAAGGACGACGTGATCAAGAGAATCGCCGAGCTTTTTTGCGACAAGAACAACTTCCTCTATCTGGGACGCGGCATCAATTTCCCCGTAGCGCTGGAGGGTGCCCTCAAGCTGAAGGAGATTTCCTACATCCATGCGGAGGGCTATCCTGCCGCCGAGATGAAGCATGGGCCGATTGCGCTGATTGATGAAAATATGCCGGTGGTCGTACTGGCGCAGCAGGATCAGGTATATGATAAGGTCATTTCCAACATCCAGGAAATCAAGGCGCGCAATGGTCAGGTGATTGCGCTGGCTACCGAGGGGGATGCCGATATTGCCCGGCTGGCCAACCATGTGATCTATCTTCCGAAAATGCCCTACCACCTGATGCCGATTGTGTCAATCATCCCCTTGCAGTTGCTGGCATATCATATTGCCGTATTGCGTGGTTGCGATGTCGACCAGCCTCGGAATCTGGCGAAGTCGGTAACGGTGGAATGAGGCGAGCAAGGAGTTTTTGAAATGCATGTAGATGTGAGCTGGGTCACCAACAAACAGTTTGAAGCGATCAATGAAGAAGGCGCCAAGTTCCGGATGGACAGCAAGAAGAAGTCGGGTGGTTCCGGCGATTTTGCCAGCCCGACTGATCATCTGCTGGCTGCTGTTGCCGGTTGTACGGGGATTGATGTCGTGTCGATTCTGCAGAAAATGCGACAGCAATTTCGGTCACTGCGCATCGAGGTGGACGGCACACAAGCCGAGAATCATCCTCATTACTTCACCAGCATTCACATCAAGTATGTCTTCGAGGGGGACAACGTGGATCGCGGCAAAGTTGAGCAGGCAGTAGCATTCTCGCAGGACAAGTACTGCTCGGTGCGAGCGACACTGACCGACAAGTGCAAGGTGACAACGGAGATCGTGATTAAGCCGTAGGAAATGGCTATTGCTTGCCTTTGGGCCACTCGCCAGTGCAGGGATTGCACAAGTTGCCGCCTCTAAATATGTAATTGATCTCGGCTACTATGTCGGCGAGGTTGAATACGCCGTCACAGTTCGCGTCGAGTGATAGGAACTGCTGCTTAAGTGTCAGTTTGACCACGACTTTCTGCGGTGTGCCAAGCGCTCCCGTGGAAAATATGACGATATCGCCGTAATAAACACCGACCGACAGACCTGCCGTATTAGGAGTGACGCTGACATTCTGACCGGAGACGCCTGATGTGGCATCGACGCTGACCCAGGGAGGCGGAGTAAGCGTCCAATTAAATGGCTCTCCACTTGATTGTATCGAAAACTGCTGCGGATCTGGATTCGGATAGCCCACAAGGGTTTCAAAAATCAGAGTGTCCGGCTCTACGATCATCTCGGGAAAGGTTGATGCCGCAGCAACTACGACTCTCGGAATGCCGACCGCGAAGCTGGGGCCATACACGTAGTTCAGGAACGTGTGCGGTCTGATGGTAACCGTATCCATGCTGACTGTTCCGCCGGGACTCGACGTATAGTGGAAGAAAGCCAAGGCAAGAAGATTGATGCCGGATGCGATGTCATTGGTATGACCGATAACGGAAAAGGCAATTACTCCCGTGGAACCACTCACAGATTTTCTGGCAAATCCTGACGAATACAATGAGCTTTCGATCTGTAGAGAATCGAAGAAGACGGTGCTGCCCAGACCATTGACCTGCATTGGCATCACCATGTCGCTGACCTTTGCGTGATTGATGACATAGATCGGTAGCACAAACTGGCCACTCCCCGCCGGGACCACGTAGCTCGGCAGAATTAGAGAGTCATCGGTGTTGACAAGTGAATAGGATGGGAACGGCGGACACCCCGGTGTGGAACCACCGCTAAAAATGTAATCGATAAGAAAACGGATGTCACCCGCATTATAACCTTGACGGTAATCGATATCCCCCTTACCGGTTGGGATGGGAACTCCTCCCAAATGCTCATTCATCATGTAAACCATGTCACTGATGTTGGTGTGACCATCTCCGTTAACATCGGCGCAGCCTTGTGCAACCACCGGTGAACCAATGAGCAGAAGTGCAGTCAGCACGAATAGCAGTTTGTGCAGCATAATACCTCCCGAGCGTTTTGGATGTACCGACCCGTGTCATCGACCACAGGCCAATCACCGCCCTACTCAAGCGGCAGTGAGAGTGAAATCAGTTGTCGAGTCCATGAAAGTATAGAAAATGCGTGTGAATAAGTCAAGCACAATATTGATGATGGTATGGCCAGATGCTGTCAAGCGTTTTGTGTAAATTGATAATTAGGCACATCCTGTGTTTGGTTTAAGACATAAGCAACTAAGCCATAAACGATTCTTTCGATGCTTCGGGTGTTGTTGAAAGAGCGCATCGGGATCAGGCGACGGTTGAGTTCTTCGATGGTGCGCTCGATGGGGTTATTGGTTTTCAGTTTGCGGCGCCAGGGTTCGGGGTAATCGAGATAGGTGAGGCAGTAGTCAAAGCCCTTGAGGAAGTTGCGGACGGCTTTGGGTTCTTTGTCAGACCAGGTCTGTATGAAGTGGCGCAAGCGTTGACGGGCTTCGGTTTGTGTCTGCGCCGCAAAGACCGCTAAGGCATCCTGAACGATACGTTTTTTGTGCCGGGATTGCTCACAATGCCCCGCCAAGCTCATCGCTTGATGAAAGGTACAGCGTTGATGCCCAACCCGGGGATAATGCGCCTGAATCGCCTTGAGCAGACCGGCATTGCCGTCACTCACGATCACTTCCAAAGATTCACCTCCCAGACCGCGTTGCTTTAAGTCCGCCACAAAACCCCACCAACAACTCTCCGACTCCTTATCGACCACTTGGAAGCTCAAGATCTCCTGCGTTCCGTCTAGCTTCACTCCCACCGCAATCAGCAACACTTTCGTCAGCCGTTGCGGCTTACTCACCGTCAGCCACAACCCATCCAGATAAACAAAACGATAGTCAGGGCGGAGAACCTTCCCGTGAAAGCGTTTTACTTCACCGTCCAACTCCTTCACCACGTTCGAGACCGTCTGCGCACTCACCGATGCCCCAAACGCCTGACGAAACAACCGGATCGTCTTGCGCGTCGAATGTCCCAACAAAAATGCCTCTAATAGCACACCATCCAGCCGCCGCTGACGACGCCGATACTTCTCAAATACCTCCGTCTCGTAACCACCCTCCCGCAGTCGTGGTACCTCTACACCCTCAATCCAACCATAACTCGTTAACAGGTCGCGAGCGTAACTCCCGTTGCGGTACCCGCAACGGCTCCCGCTCCGCTCATACCGCCCACAACCAACCCGCTCAACCACCTCCGCCCGCAGAAAACCCTCCAACCGCCGCCGAACAT
>JAPLUP010000707.1 GCA_026397575.1 Candidatus Zixiibacteriota bacterium | reverse complement strand
TAATCGTCGTCGGAAATGAGTTGCTTGGAATGCAGTTCCTTCACGCGGTTGAACTCTTTGCGCGCGGCTTCGTAAATGGCTTCAGTCTGCCGGATGTCGGCACGCTTCGTGGCAATCTCTTCGGCCTTAGGATCAGATAGAAGCAACCGTCGGTCGGCCTCTGCCCTTTTCAAGTCAGACTCGGCTTCGGCCAGAAGTCCGGCATTCATGGCGGAGTTGATGGTCAGAAGCGTATCCCCTGCGCGAACAGTATCGCCGATTGAGAAACGCGGCTGAATCTGGGTGATTGCATAGTCGGAGGCAGAGAGTTGGAAAATCTGTGACGTCTCCAGATCTTCAATTCCGCCACGGAAATACCGTCCCTCCAAGAGGCTGGGCCCAACGCGTTTGACGACGTACGATTCCGCCGCGAAAAGTCGTGCCGCGCCGCCGGTCGTCTGACCTACGCGAATCAGGACGCTTGCTGCGACGACGAGCACAATGATAACGATGTCGATTGCGATGCGCTTCGGTTTCATCCAAACCTTGTTCCGCTCTCGCCATACCAAGGCGAGTGCTTGCCACCATTTGACCAAAAGCCCTTTGAAAATAGTCAAACTCAGGATCAGGAACAACACAAATCCGAACCCCTCCCACTTTCCGATCAAAAACTCCCCGCCACGGTAGAGGACAAAGACGATGAGGAAAACGGAGTAGGCAATCGCGAGCAGGCCGTAACGCCAATAGATTTTTGCCTCGCGCGCACTCGGTACGATGCCGGTCGGGATGCAGCCGAAAAGACGGACTCGGATACGTGTCCAGATATGGTCGAAGGCCTTCTGACGAAGGTTGGGAATGCGCAGGTAGTCGGCGAGCAAATAGTAGCCGTCGAGTTTGATTGCCGGATTGAGATTGAAGGCGGTAGTCGCAAAACAGATGGCGGCTACCAGATAAAAAACGCGGTTGAGAAAATAGCCCTCGACTGTGATGCGCCAGAGAATCGTGAAAACACCCCAGAGCACCATCTGCGCGCCGATTCCAGCGAGAGTGACAAACAGGCGGTCGCGGCGGTTGGGAAAGAGATAAGCGTCCGAGACATTGCAGTAGAAGCAGGGTTGAAAGTAAAGCAGCAGAAATCCCATTTCGCGAACATTACCGTCGAAGTGTCGGCAAGTGAGAGCATGAGCATATTCATGGATGATCGTAATGAGAAAAAAACAGATAATGATGGTCAGGATATCGGCAGCGTGAAGGATAGTCGCGAGTTTGAACGGAAACTGCTCGATGTTAGCAATGAAGACAACCCCGCCGAGCAGAACCACAAGGGTCTGTAACCAGATCATCGGAGTTGAGAACAACCAGCGAGCTTTCGGATAAAGCCAGTCGAGCGAACGCTTCGGGTTGAAAGCCTTGAGCGGAATGAAAAGAGCCGAACGACGCTTCTCCCTCCTTGCCTCCGTGCCTTCCAGGAAGCCGAGGTCGGCGATCTTGCTTACGAATTGCGCGACGGCTTCGGGGGAGATCGTCTTGTTGAAGGTCTTGACAAAAAGATCAGCGGCATCGTTAGAAGTCCGAGTCCCATCAAGTGATGTCAGCAGGAAGTGCTCAGGTTCACGAAGGCGGATGAATTTACCGGAAGTCGGTTCCTTGATGATGTAGTAGACGACTCCTTCAACGGACTCGCTCTGCATCTGGAGATTGGTCTTGATCTTCGGATAGGTTGTCATTGCGCTTCTCGGATGGGAAGATGCGAGATTGTACGAGCGAGGGCAATGGGAAAGGTTGAGCCAGACGATTTGCGATGCCGTTGGTCAGACAGTCGACAGGCAAAGATATAGCCAGAGGTCGGACTTCAGTAGAAAGAGTCCGAACCGTAGGGGTTCCGCCGCGGTACGCAAAGCCTCACAGAACGGAGATATTCACAATGTCAAAGAACAAGCGGGCCTAAGCCGTCAGCTCCCGCAGGCGGATGGTTGGCCTGTTTGATCTTGGGTTCCCGATCGTGTTTTGATATTCGATTCGCGCCGATGTAACAAGCCTGGATTCCAGCTTTCGCTGGAATGACACATCCCTTAATCCCCTCTCAAGAGGGGAATGGGACATCGACAGATACGGGCGAA
>JAPLUP010000717.1 GCA_026397575.1 Candidatus Zixiibacteriota bacterium | reverse complement strand
AGTCGCACGCCTCTATCCCCTTGATTCAGCAAGTTGTTTCTCCTCGGCGCGCATCGCCTCGATCTGCCGCAACTGCGCTTTCGCTTTGTCGTTTGCAGGATCGATTGCCAACGCCTGAGTGTAACCAAGTCTCGCGCTTTCAACATGACCGAGTTTAAGATAACAATCGGCGAGCAACGCCAGCAACTCGGCAGACTGCGGTTGCAACATGATGCATCTTTCAACATACCGTAGTGCATCCGCGTGCTGCCCGACCTCGAAATAGAGTCTGGCCACGAGATAGAGGATGTCGAAGTCCTCGGGTACATGATCGAGATAAGTGCTCAGCTTCAGCACGGCATTGGCGTTGTCTCCGGCTTTGAAATAGGTGTAGCCGAGATTTCGCAACGCGATTGCCATCTGTGACTCCAGCGCCAGAGCACGACTGTAACAGCGGATAGCACTGCTGTAGTCTTGCAACTTGAAGTGACAGTTGCCCAAGTTGTTGGCGACTTCGGCGTCATCGGGAAATCGTTCTTGCATTGTCTCATAGACTTGCACCGACTCGCGGTAGCGCATCAGCCCCATCAATATTTCGGCTTTGGTACCAAGCGCATGGTGGTCGTCAGTACTGGTCGCCAACAAACGATCGGTCCAAGTAAGCGCCGCCTCCAGATCGCCCGCTTGCCGCTCGATTTGTACTAACAGGTTCAGGGCATTCTGATTTTCGCCGTCGCTTTCGAGCATGCTCACGCAATGAGTGCGAGCATCGCCCAGCCGCCCTTGATTGCGCGCAATCTCAACCAGAATACTGCGCGCCGTCAAATCGTTAGCGCTGTTCGCAAGACGTTTCTCGGCATAATTTCGGGCGGATTCAGAATCATTCACGCGAAAATGCAGCATCGCCAAATGCGTCAGGACATCGGCGTAATCGGGTTTGTAGTCCAGAGCTTTCTTGAGACAAGCAATCGCCTGCTCGTCATGCCGGAGTTCTTCGTGTATTAGTCCGAGACTGAAGTATGCTGATGCTTGATCGCCGACGCGAATCAGAATCATGTTTAGGGTCTCGGCACCCGGATTGTACTTGTCAGCGGCATCGATGTATTCTTGAAAGGCGGGTATGGCCCGATCGAAATCACGATTGCCGGCGTAGCTGTTGGCTAGCGCAAAGAGCGCGTCAAGGTATCCCGGTTCCACCACCAGTGCTCGACGAGCACACTCCTCAGCCCGATCATATTCCTTTAGATAGAAGTATGCCAAAGACATTTGGTCGAGGGCCATCAAGTGAATGTGACGCTCTCTCATCTGCTCGGGGTCGGTATTCCGCACCGCGCGACCGGAGTGCTCAAGTATCTCGCGACAGACTTCAGGAGGAACAGGATGCTGCTCGTCGCGCAGTATCTGCGAATAGTTGAAGTTCGCGAATGCATTTTCCGGATTCTCATCAAGTTGTTTGAGCAGCAGCGCTTTGCTGCGCGCCAACTTCTTTTTCATCATTTCTCTATCGAGACCGTAGCCATAGTGAATCAGCTTGACGTCGGCACGCAAAACCGTCTCCGCCGGCGGCAGACACAACTGATTATGAACAATGCCCTCATAGTACAGGTTCAGCTTGCGCCGCCACAGGCGCACCGAGGGCAAGAAAGAAGTGAACTCACCGGTGAGAGGATGTTTGTTGTGCACGGACACCGAAACTACGTTCAGATCGGGAATATGGGTCGCCTGCCTGAGTTTGGCGAAGTCTTCCTTGGTCAGCACTTCATCGGCGTCAAGGATGAAGATCCAGTCGCAGGTGGCGTATCCCAACGATTGATTACGAGCCAGCGAAAAATTGTCTTCCCAGGGATGGTGGTAGACACGCGCTCCGTATCGTTTGGCGATCTCGACGGTACGGTCTTCCGAGCCGGTATCGACGATGATGATCTCATCCACCACTCCGCTGACACTCTCCAGACATTGCGCCAACATTGTTTCTTCATTCTTCACAATCATGCAGAGCGATATTGTCTCATCACCGAGGAACTCGAGCGCCAGCTTCTGCAGATCATTCTTATGCAAGCAATGCGCCAGTCCGTCGGAAATGGCACGGCGTTTTCCGGCTGTGTCGCCGAGATACCCCAGGACTGTCGCCAGATTGATGTATGATTCCGGATTGTCTTTGTTGACCTCAGTGGCGCGGATCAGTAGCGCAATGGCTTCCTGATTGTTGCCAAGATTGTGCTGCGACACTCCGACGCGGTTGAGGAAATTGATTTGCAGGGCTATGGCATCCCTGTACTCGGCACAAACTTGCGCAAGCCGATTCAGTTTCAGCAGCGGTTCGCCGACGGCAACGGCTCCGGCAAAGTCACGATATTCATAGTTGACCATTGTCTGCAACAGTCTGTCATTATCATTGATTGCGGAAGTTGCGATAGTAGACATCCAGTCGAAGGCAGCGTTGTACTTGTGCACACGATAGGCCGCCCAAGCCGCCATCTTAACAGTTTCGATCGGTAATGTGTTGATGATGGAGCCGGTCGTGCCCACGAGTTGCGAGAACAGATTGTAGCAGGTATCGAACGTTTCGAGAGCGTAGGCTTCCCGAACACGTGTGACAATTTGATCGACCGAACTAACTGCGCTTACGGTGGGACCGTCTTTTGGATGCACTCGCTTCGTTTGCTTCTTCGCCATTATAAGGTTCCTTCCGTCACCGCCTGAATGAGAGCGTTGATCTTTGCCAATTGACCTCTCTGCTCGTAGCGTGAGACAACATATTCCCGACATCGCTTGCCGAGCGCAGGCCGATCCTCTTTTTCCAGACGCTTGAGTAGATCGACGCAGGTCTGCGGCGTGGTGAACAGATACTCCGGTGGGTAGAGATATTCTGCACCGCGCCAGTCATGGATGAGCGGCAGCAGGCCGCTCGCCATACCTTCAGCGATTGAGTAGTGGAATGATTCAAACAGCGACGTCGAGATCACATAGTCTTTATCGCGCAGGTAACCGGGAACATCCTCGACCCAACCGTCGAAGGAAACCGGGATATTGAGTTTCGGTAGCAGGTGTTCGAAATAGATCTGAATGCGCGGGTCTTGATGCGTGCCGGCGATATGAAAACGATAGCTGCTGTCGTAATCATGAATGGCCTTGAAGCAGTAGAGCGCCAATGGCGCGTTCTTCGTGTGGTTGATATAGCCAATCGAACAAATACGCTTGCCGTACTCCTTGTTGGTTGGAATAGAAAACTTGTCGGTGTCGACGCCGTTGTGAATGATTGTTATCGGCGTCGGTACTTAAACGCTGCGCTGGAGCAACTCTTCGACCGACCGATTCACCAACACCACGTGATCGATCTTGCTCCAATCCACTTGGCCGGGCATTCCGGTGAAGACTTCGTAGCTGTGTAGACGACAGATAATCTTGCAGCGCTTGGGCATTTTGCTGGCGGCGATCACCAGATTGTCGCACCATTCCAACCAGGCAAGATCGCACCAGTCGAGCAAATCCCGCATTTGCGCTTCGGTGGGGTCAGCATTATCGAACAAACGAATTTCGTTGTCCTGACGGAGGTCGTTCATAATCGGATCGAGAAAAGTGCTGAATGAGGCGAAGAACGCGATCTTAAGACCGCGGACACGCCCACTGGATTCAATAACTTGAGACCCCGTCTCTGCTGAGAGAACAGTTGTCGCTTGCGCGACTTCATTCTGCCACCTGTGAGCTACATTGTCGTCAGCGTAGCGCGACAGATAGGTTCCCATCACCGAGCGGAAACTGACGACATCCCCAATCCGAAGCAAGAACTCGAAGCAATTTTCGAAGACTTTGCGTGTCGCGCCGGAAAGAATTACCGCCGACTTGAAAGCCGTAGTTGCATCCTCGACGTTGCCGCACTGGTCTTCAAAAACCGCGACGTCGTTGAGGCTGTCGGGGTCACCGGGATCGACATCGACCAAACGCTGAAGCATATCTCGCGTGGCAATCGTCTTACCTTCGCTCCAATACATTAGCGCC
>JAPLUP010000549.1 GCA_026397575.1 Candidatus Zixiibacteriota bacterium | reverse complement strand
TGGTAGTTTGTCCCTGGAAGGTTAGCGGACTCGCTGCCGGCGTGGCAGGTCACCAGGCAACCATCGTGTTCAAACCAAGTGAGGTGCGTGATTTCGAACATCAACATCACCCTGTCTTCGTCCCCCATGACAACTTGACTCCAGAACTCCGTCCTTTGCCCCGCGACAGGGGCGGTCTGGAGCGAGTCAAAAACCCATTTGCTGGGATAAAGGTTTTCGGCGACAGCCAAGCCGAGCGCCGAATCGGCAACCTCAGTCCACTTTACCTGAAAGTAAATGTAGTTTTGGTCGTAGGCCGCTCGCACGCGTGCCGTTTCAATTTTGTTGTCATAGAGCGCTGCCTTGCGCAAGGCAACGTCAGTAAACTTATCGCCCCACTCAGCGCTGCCACCGTCAATACCGTCGACTTCGGGCACGTTGCTGCCGGTCAGACGCCGACAGACCACCGTGTCGCCGGCGTTAGCATGAAGGGTATCGAAAACGAGATAGAGTTTAGGCGCGCCGTTGTGAGCAACAACACTATTGTTGCCAATAGCCAGTGCGAAATAGCGGTTCTCGGGAACGGGTTCGCTGTAAGGATCGCCGGTATCTCCCGTGTCACCAGTGCCGCCGCGTTTGCCGGCATTACCTTCGCAGCCTATCACCTGCAGCAGAAGAATCGCCACCAGCCCGGAAAGAATGAGCATCATCAGTTTTTTCATTTCAGTCGACTCCTCCTAAAACTGCACGTCATCGCCGTTATGGGTTTTGCGAGCACGTTTGATCTCGACCGTCCAAAAGCCGCCGCTGTTGTCAAAACGGGCCGCCGCATAAACATCAGCCCGACTGCCGGATGGGATCATAGTAATGATACCGGGTAGAGAGCAGGTGATCGGCGTTATATCAATGCCTTTTTCCCAGCCAAACCGCGAGTAACCCACAGCATCGAAATACCAGAGCGGGTAAATAACTGCGGATTGCTTGGCGATCTCCGAAGTGCGAAGATTGGGGTCGCGGCGGTTCATATACCGTGGGAGCGAATCGGACGCAAAGTAGTTGTCTATGTACGGCGCCTGACCGGCATCGGCTTTCGCGCCGGCTGCACTTATGCTCCAGTCGTCAGCCACACTGACGGGTCGCGTTCTCGCCGCACCCCATGCCCAGGCATCGACAAACAGGTTACTGGGAATGTCGGAACTGCCTGTGGAGAAACCGAAGAATTGTTTGAACGCAACATCCTGCCATCCCGTTAGGGCCTCATCCGGGAAGAACACAACCAGCCGATCTTCACCGCTGCCGGCCCGTTTAACCCAGAGATAGGATGTATCGGGTTGAGAAAGCAGATTGTAGCATTTGCAAGGGTCCTGGCCCTCGAAGAGACATGTCGGATTGTAGGTCACACGCACCAACGCGTAACTCGTGTCCGTTTTGAAGTGATTGACATTGCTATCGCAGGAAAGCTTCTGCACCAACTTGATGGTCATATCCTTCTTAAACGTGAAGGTCAACTCGTTAGGTTCCTTCGATTCACCGACTGATGCCACTTCCACTTCCTTGCCATCTATTCTGGTCTTGACGGATTGCTCCTGCCACTGGAACTGGAAGTAGATGTTGTCGTCGTCATAAGCCACTCGGACGATTCCGTTTTTTAGCTTGCAGTCCGCGACGCCGGGATCAGGATTGAGAAAGCTCAGAGGCATCTTGGACTTCTGTGCTCCCCACTCGTATTCCTCGCCATCAAGCCCATCGATCAGCGGGGGCACGGAGACTTTGCCGGCAACGACGGTGTCTCTTGTCGCCTTGGCAGTGGAATCGAAGGTCAAGTAAACCTGCCTTTTCCCACTGACCGCATTTTCGGTAGCATTAGTGACCGCAAGAGCGAATACACGATCTGCAGGCGGCAGCCGATCGGGGTCATAGCCGGGGCGACCTTTCGACCCCTTGACACCACCAGTTCCCTTCAGCCCGGTGTCCCCCTCACACCCGACCAACACGATCAGGCCAGCCAGCGCTGTCAAACAAAAGAGGATAAAACTCCACTTACGCATTAATTCCTCCCTAATATTTCCAAAACCGAAAAACTATAGTCAAAATCATGAACGCCTCTCATCCGAAAGCGACAATGCTCACAAAACCGTGTCGTCGCCATTGCCAGTCTGTCTCAACCGGCGAAGCTCGACGGTCCAAGTACCATTATCATATGTGGCGATTGACTGCACATCAGCAGTCGAACCGGAGGGAATGAACGAAATGTATCCAGGTATCGTGGCATGGTTTTTCCACTTCATCTTTGTGTCGAATTTCGTGAACTCGTAGCTATTTAGCGGATATGACGTGCCTTCCGCTGGCGAACCGGATCTCATGAAGGTCGGCTTACCGCTGGTAGCAGGGTTCTCAAGCGCGAAGGCTGGCAAGGTACCGGCATCAAGCTGCGAAGCATCACCAGCGTCTGCGTATCTCACGACTTTGTCGCCCAAAAAGCCCGAGTAGTAGGTTTCCGTCGACTGCCAGACCCACAGATCGGCTATCTCTCCGGAAGCCGGTGTGCGGAAGACAGAGCCTTCAAAGATCGCCTTGATACCGTCAGCGCTCCAGCCAGTAATGGTGGTCAATTGCCAGCCCAAGTAGAGCATGTCTTCACCACCAGTGCGAACCCACTTGGACTTGGCGGGAGTACTGGCACTGTCGTAGGACCACATGAGCTTGTTGACGTCCTTGCTCGGAGCAAAGCTGTCGATGGCGACTTCGGTCCACTTGACCTGCATGTACACATACTGCCGGTCATAAGCGGTGCGCACCAGAGCTGAAGTAATCCCGTTGTACTTGCCGGCTATCGAATCCAGCGTAATGGTGGAGGCGGCGGCACTGCCCCATTCGGCGTCACCGCCGTCGATCCCGTCGATGGTTGGCGCCTTGTCCAAGCGTCGAGCAACGACCGTATCGGAACCGGGGACGGAGTTTGTATCTGAGGTCAAGATGACCTTGGCGGCGCCGACAAGATCAGATGCCGTGGAA
>JAPLUP010000218.1 GCA_026397575.1 Candidatus Zixiibacteriota bacterium | reverse complement strand
ACGGCACCAGTTGTCTTTACGGCGAAGTCACTCCCGATCGGGTGAAGCGCATCATCACCGAACATGTCATGGGCGACAAGCCGATTGATGAATGGCTCGTTTCCGGAGAAAATCGCGAAATCGGGTTCTTCGAGAAACAGCACCGCATTGTGCTGCGCAACTGCGGTGTGATCGATCCCGGATCGCTCGAAGAGTATGTTACGGCCGGCGGTTACCAAGCGCTGGAAAAGGCTCTCAAAACAATGACGCCGGAACAAGTTATCGACGAGGTCTCCAAATCCGGTTTGCGGGGTCGCGGCGGCGCTGGTTTCCCGACCGGCAGAAAGTGGTCGCTGACTCGCGCCAGCAAGGGCACCAAGAAATACATTATCTGCAACGCTGACGAAGGGGATCCGGGGGCGTTTATGGATCGGTCGGTGCTCGAAGGTGATCCGCATGCGGTAATGGAAGGCATGATGATCGCGGCCTATGCCATCGGCGCTGATGAAGCCTATATTTATTGCCGTGCCGAATATCCGAAAGCCATCGCGCGCTTACGACAGGCGATCATGCAAGCGCGTAAAGCCGGATTGCTCGGCGAGAGCATCCTCAGTAGCGGTTTCAAGTTTGAAATCAAGATCAAAGAAGGCGCGGGGGCGTTCGTATGCGGTGAAGAAACAGCATTGATGGCATCGATTGAAGGGCGTCGCGGTATGCCTCGCATTCGCCCACCATTCCCCGCACAGAGCGGTCTCTGGGGTAAACCGACCAATATCAACAATGTCGAGACTTTCGCTAACATACCGTGGATCGTTCTGAACGGCGGTGGGGCGTTTGCGGCGTTTGGCACTGACGATAGCAAGGGCACCAAGGTTTTCGCCATGGCCGGCAAGGTCAAACGCACCGGACTGGTTGAAGTGCCGATGGGACTGACGATCAACGAAATCATCTTCGAAGTCTGCGGCGGCATCATGAACGATAAGAAGTTCAAAGCCGTGCAGATGGGCGGCCCGTCGGGTGGGTGCATTCCCGCCGGTCTGGGCGAAACCAAGATTGACTACCAGCAGATCAACAAGACCGGCGCCATCATGGGTTCGGGGGGCATGGTCGTGATGGACGAAACGACCTGCATGGTTGATGTGGCCAAGTTTTTCCTGGCCTTCACGCAGGTTGAATCATGCGGCAAGTGCACTTTCTGCCGCATCGGCACCAAACGAATGCTGGAAATTTTGGAACGCATCACCAGTGGTGAAGGCAAAGAAGAAGATATTGACACGCTGGCACAGTTGGGGGAGCAAATCAAAATCGCGACTCTTTGCGGACTCGGACAGTCGGCGCCTAACCCCGTGTTGACGACGATTCGCTACTTCCGCGACGAATATGAAGCGCACATCCGCAATAAGAAATGCCCGGCGCATGTCTGCTCACCCCTGTTGACCTATCTGATCGATCCGGAAAAGTGTAACGGTTGCACATTGTGTGCGCGCGCCTGTCCGACGAATGCAATTGTCGGGGAGAAAAAGCAAGCGCACTTCATCAATCAGGACCTGTGCATCAAGTGTGGCAAGTGTTTCACCGTCTGCAACCAGGGCGCGATCGTAAAGGATTGATGGTGAACAATGATTAACATCACGATAAATGGACAGAAAATCACCGCCGATCCGAACCTGACCATTCTTGAGATCGTGCATCAGAATAAGCTTGACAAGATTCCGACGCTCTGTTACGACCCGAAGCTGCCGCCGTTTGGCTCTTGCTTCTTGTGCGTGGTCGAGGTCGCCGGTGTACCGCGTTTGCTTCCGGCCTGCGCCACGAAACCGATGGAGGGCTGGGTCATTGAGACGCGCTCATCCAAAGTCATCGATGCTCGCAAAACCTGTCTGGAGTTGTTGGTTTCGAACCACTACGCCGACTGTTTCGGCGCCTGCCGGTTGAATTGTCCGGCGGATGTCGATATCCAAGGGTACTTGTCGCTAACACATCTCGGAAAATACCATGAAGCGGTTCGGTTGATCAAAGAGAAGAATCCGTTCCCGTCGGTTTGCGGTCGTGTTTGCACTCGCAAATGCGAGTTGGGTTGCCGTCGCAAAATGGTTGATGATGCGGTCGGTATCGACTTTGTCAAACGCTTCGCGGCGGACAAGGACATGGAAGATGACGACATGTGGACTCCCGCGACCAAGCCGCGCAACGGCAACAAGGTCGCCGTCATCGGTGGAGGGCCTGCCGGCCTGACTTGCGCCTATTATCTGGTTCTTGAGGGTTACGAGCCGACCGTGTATGAAGCTCTGCCGGAACTGGGGGGTATGTTGCGTTACGGCATACCGGAGTATCGTCTGCCCAAGAAAGTTCTCGATAGGGAAATCAGTTGGATCACCGACCTTGGTGTCGAAGTCCGTACGAATACTGCAATCGGACCCAATCTCACGATCGACAAGCTGATGGAGAAAGGCTACAAGGCCGCCTTCATCGGTCTGGGCGCGCAACTGGCCAAGAGTATGGGCGTAGTCAATGAACATGTCAAGCGCGTGCTTGGTGGCGTTGACTTCCTGCGTGAAGTGGCGCTGGACAAAGCGCCAAACATCTACGGGCGCGTTGTCGTCGTTGGCGGTGGCAATACCGCTATTGATGCGGCGCGCACGAGTTTGCGTCTGGGCGCCGAAGAAGTTGTCGTCCTTTATCGCCGCACCCGCGCGGAGATGCCCGCCAACGACGTGGAAATCGTCGCTGCTGAGGAAGAAGGCATT
>JAPLUP010000161.1 GCA_026397575.1 Candidatus Zixiibacteriota bacterium | reverse complement strand
GATTCTCCGCGCTGGCCGTGATTTTTCTCTCAGGTCTGCCGGAGGGAATGCACGAGTTGGAGCACATGCTGACCGGATCGCTTCTGACCTGCACTCCGAGTGAGCTGATCATCATTGCTCTGCTCTATTCCGCGGTTGGTGCCTTCCATTTCATCTTCCGCAAGCAGTTCTTTCTGATCTCGGAGAATCGCGCCCGCGCCGTTGCCGAGGGTTATCATGTGACCTGGTGGGACTTCTTGTTCTATGCCAGTTTCGGCATAGTGGTCACATCCTCCGTACATATCGCCGGTGTGCTGCTGGTATTTGCATTATTGGTAATCCCACCCGTCAGTGCGCTCCTCGTTACTCAGTCGAGGGGCTGGCGCTTGGCTCTCGGCTGGGCATTGGCGCTGCCGGCTTCATTGATCGGGCTCATGATCTCGGTGGGGCTGGATAAGCCGACCGGACCTTCGATCATCACTTCGCTGATCGGCATCATGTTGTTGGTAGCTCTCTACTCCCGGCTTGCTTCGAAGAAACCCGCATAGGCACAAGAAAAAGGGCAACTCGTTGAGTCGCCCTTCGTAAGTAGATTGCTTTGGTTTATGGGATTACATCCCGTACATGTCGATAACTTCCTGCTTGGTCTTGTGCAGGATTCCGTACTTCTTGCCGACTTTGGTGAATGCCGCCAGCGCCTTTTCGAGATGATGCATTTCGTGCGCTGCCGAAAGCTGGGTGCGGATGCGCGCCTGACCTTTGGGCACGACTGGGAAGAAGAACCCGACCGCGTAAATGCCCTCCTCATAAAGATCCTTCGCGACATCTTGTGACAGCCTGGCATTGAACAACATCACCGGCACTATCGGTGTTTCCCCTTCCTTGATAATCAGTCCGGCTTCGGTCAGCCCCTTGCGCCAGAACGCGGTATTGCGTTCCAGCTTGTCGCGCCTCTCGGTCGTGGCGCTGACAAGTTCTAACACTCTGATGGCGCCGCAAACAACGACCGGTGGAATCGTATTCGAAAAGAGATACGGTCTGGCTTTCTGTCGGCACATCTCGACAATTTCGTGGCGGCCGGAAACGCAACCGCCCGAAGCGCCACCAAGCGCCTTGCCCAGCGTGGTCGTGATGATGTCGATCTTGCCAAGCACGCCGCAGTGTTCCTGAGTTCCTCTACCGGTCTTGCCGATAAAGCCACTGGCGTGCGAGTCATCAAGAAATACCATCGCATTATACTTTTCCGCCAACTCCACGATTTTGTCAAGTTTTGCCAGATCGCCGTCCATGGAAAATGCCCCGTCAGTGATGATCAGTCGCAACCTCGCGTTCTGATGAAGCTGCAGCTTTTCTTCCAAGTGCCCCATGTCGGAGTGTTTGTAAGTGTCCTGCTGCGCCTTGCAGAGCCGCATGCCGTCGACGATTGACGCATGCACCAACCGGTCAGCAATCATCACATCCTGATCGGTGAGTACCGCCTCAAATACGCCGGCGTTGGCGTCCATGCAGGACGGGAATAATATCGTGTCTTCGGTGCCGAGAAACTCGGTCAGTTTCTTTTCCAGCTCCTTGTGGATATCCTGCGTGCCACAGATAAAACGGACGGATGACATACCATAGCCACGCCGGTCAAGACCTTTGCGCGCCGCCTCGACGACGTCGGGATGTGATGACAGCCCGAGGTAGTTGTTGGCGCACATATTGATGACTTTTTTCCTGGCCGCTCCCATCGGGAATTCGACCTCGATGTCGGAACCCTGAGGCGCGCAGATAATCCGCTCCTCTTTGAAGATTCCGCCGGAACGCATTGCATTGAGTTCCTGCTTGAATATCTCGCGAACGTCTTCTTGAAATGCCATAGTTTGCCTTATTGAACTTTGAACTCCTTCAACAGTTCGACGATGTTGTTTACCGAGTCAAATGCCTTCGGGGTGGCCTTGGCTTCGGGAATCTGGATATTGTACTTATTTTCGAGGAACCGCTTGAGCGACACCATCGAAAACGAGTCGACGATTCCCCCCGAAATCAAAGGTGTCATGTAGGTCACCTCGATGTCATCGCCTTCCTCGACGTACTCCTTCTTGACGTAAGTCAGGATTATGTCTTTGATCTCCGGCATTTACTGCTCCTTCTTATCATTGCCGCGAACACGCGAAGCCACATCTATCAAATACTAATCATCTTCCAGAGTTGATGTGTCGCCAATTTCCTCGCCCCATTCCTTGGCGCGCAGCACCCGGCGCATGATTTTGCCCGACCGCGTCTTGGGCAGCGATCGCACGAATTCGATCTCTTGCGGCATCGCCAACGCCGAGAGTTTCTTGCGGACAAAATTCATGATGTCCAGATCAAGATCCTTGGATGCTTCATAACCCGGCTTTAACGCTATAAATGCCTTCACCACTTCCATGTTGACCGGATCGGGTTTGCCGACTACCGCTGATTCCGCTACCGCAGGATGCTCCAATAGCGCCGATTCAATCTCAAACGGCCCGACCAAATGCCCTGCTGTATTGATTACATCATCATCGCGTCCGACGAACCAGTAATAACCTTCCTCATCGATGCTGGCGCGGTCGCCGGAGATGTACCAGCCATTCTTGAACTTCGATTGATACGTCTCAACGTTATTCCAATAAGTACGGAACATCGCCGGCCATCCCGGTTTGATTGCAATCAGGCCGACAATACCGGCTTTTGTGATCGGTTCAAACGTTTTGAGATCGACGACCGTCGCGGTGAGACCGGGAAACGGCTTGCCCATCGAACCCGGTTTGATCTTCATGCCTGGATAGTTTGAGATCATCATGCTGCCGGTCTCGGTCTGCCAATAGGTGTCGAGAAACGGCAGGCCGAAGACCTTTTCCGACCAAATCACGGCTTCAGCGTTGAGCGGCTCACCGACAGAAGCGAGATGGCGCAGCGACGATAGATTATGTTTTTTGATCGGTTCCTCCCCTTCTTTCATCAGCGAGCGAATCGCCGTCGGCGCCGAATACCAGACCGTTATCTTGTGCTTCTCAATAAACCGGTACCAGGCGCTCGCTTCAAA
>JAPLUP010000413.1 GCA_026397575.1 Candidatus Zixiibacteriota bacterium | reverse complement strand
GTTCCCATCACGGTTCAAAGTCACCGGTCCCGACGGCAAGATAGTATTCGAGCAAAAGGCCACTCTCAATGATCAGGGTGCAACTGACTTTGATGTACACATTCCAGACTATCTTCTCACCGGCAAGTATCTTGCGACGATGCTGATCGGCGAAAACGAGGAAATCGGACGAACCAGTTTCAACATCGAGGAATTTGTACCCGACCGGATGAAGGTCAAGGTTTCCGCCGATCGCGAATACTTCGCCGCCGGCGACAAGGTCAGTCTTGCAGTCGACGTCGTCACGCTTTTCGGACCACCGGCGTCCAACAGGCGGGTACAAGGCGACGTCTTTCTTGAACCGTTTACTTTCACCGCTCCCAAGTGGAAGTCATTTGTGTTCAGCGACGAAAAGAAGTCATTCACCAGACAGACCGAGAAACTCGCCGATACACTGCTCGATGACAACGGCAGATTCACCTATCACTACGCCATTCCCAAAGACATGGCGCCCCCCTCTGCTATCAAAGGCACGGCGCTGGTAACGGTCCTTGAACCGGGGGGGCGCGGCGTGACTGCCGCAGCGAACATCATGGTGCACCCCTATGGCAATTACGTCGGCCTGCGCCAAAATCAAGAGGGCTACGCCAAACCCGGTGCCGCAACTGAGATCGAATTCCTTGCGGTGAATCCTTCCGGCGAGGCCGTCTCCGGTCGCAATGTCGTAGTGGCTCTCACCCGCGTCTACTGGCAAAGCATTCTCAGGTATGACGAGCGTTACAATACTTATCGCTATGCCTCTGAAGAAGTCGAAAACATCGTCGAGAAGTTCAATGTCACTTCTGCGGCAGGCGTCGGCAGCTTCAAAGTCACGCCCGACGATTACGGCAGATATCGAGTTGTGGCGCGCGATGTTGAATCTGGGGCTTCGGCGTCACTCTGGTTTTATGCCTCCGGTTGGGGCTACGCTCCCTGGGCGATGGATCATCCCGATCGAATTGAACTTGATCTTGACAAGGATTCATATCTCCCGGGCGAAATGGCGCAGGTACAAATTCGCGCTCCCTTCGCCGGCAAACTGCTATTGACCATCGAACGCGAGAAGGTTTTCGAGTACAGAGTCATCACGATGAAAGAGAACACGGCGACGATAACACTGCCGGTTAGTGACCTGTACAAGCCGAACGCTTATATCTCTGCGCATCTGATTCGTTCCACCGAGAAACTTGGCCGCGATATGCACGTTCGTGCCTTCGGCGCAGTACCGCTGAAAGTTAATACCGACCGCAACAAGCTCGCCGTCGAACTGCAAGTGCCGACCGAAATCAGACCCAAGACCAAGCTGAACATCAATTTCAAAATCACCGGTCAAACTCGGGGGACGCCCTATCTCACTATTGCCGCTGTCGATGAGGGTATTTGTCAACTGACCGATTTCCAGACTCCTGATCCGCACGGTTTTTTCTTCAGCAAAAAGCAACTCTCGGTGCAATCGTACGATGTCTATGGGGTGGTGCTGCCGGAAATCAGCATCTCGTCCCCCTCTGGTGATCTTGGCGCAGCCGCCCGGCGACGACTAATGCCTATCTCTGTCACCCGCGTTGCGCCGGTTGCATTCTGGAGCGGTCTGGTCAAGACTGATGCGCAAGGTAACGGGACGGTCAGTTTTGATGTCCCGCAATTCAACGGCTCGATTCGGGTTATGGCGGTTGCTTTTGCGGGGGATAAGTTTGGTAAGGCGGAGAAGAATCTCTTTGTGCGTGAACCGATAGTGCTCACGCCGACGTTTCCGCGATTTATCGGCTCGACCGACGAATTGACGATAGCTGTGAGCGTCTACAACGGCACTGGCGCTGATGCGACCTTCACCGTCAATCTATCCGCCACCGGACCGGTCAAGCTTGTTGATGGTGGTTCGCGTTCCGTCGCGATCTCCGCCGGTCGTGAACTGCCAGTCTACTACAAGCTCAAAGCCGAACAAACGATGGGCAAGGTACAGTTCAAGCTTGCCGCCAGTGGCAACGGCGCGACTGCTTCGCAGGAAGAGGAACTGGCACTGAGGCCACCGGTTCCGTTTGTCACGCTCTCCGGTAATGGTTCCGCCACTT
>JAPLUP010000057.1 GCA_026397575.1 Candidatus Zixiibacteriota bacterium | reverse complement strand
CCAACAGCTCGATTGATAGTGCGGCTCTCAAAGAGACACTGATCGGCGAATGCACCAATATAGACAACCACGTGCAGATAGCTCACAAAGTCAAGATCGGCAAGCGCAGCATAATTGTCGCGCCAGTCGGTATCTACGGCTCGACCATCCTTGGTGAGTATGTCACACTTGCCGGGCAGGTGGGCGTCGTTGGACACATCGAGATTGGAGATCGGGCGATAGTCATTGCGCAGGCAGGTGTGCCGAAGTCGCTGGAAGGTGGCAAGATATACGCCGGTTCACCGGCGCGGGAATTCATGGAATTCAAGAAAACCGAAGCGCAGATTCACCGGTTACCGCAACGACTGGAACAACTTAAGAAGCTGGAAGCGGAAATCGCAGACATCAGAACAAAACTGGAGACAACCGACTAGGCTGATTGCCAAAGGGAGCACTATGTCTGGGGTCGTGCGCGGGTTAGTAGCCACCTGACACACTGTCCAAACGCAACTAACGTGCTTGACATCGCGGCACTTTTACGTATAATTAAGGTCAACGTTTTTCTTAGGAGTTCTGGGAAATGGCAAAAAGACAATCGTTCGCTGATAAGGCCAACAAGAAGGCGCATATGAAGATTTGTCCGATCTGTAATTCCGCAGTTGACAGTGTACGGATGGTTGATCCAGCGTACTCCAGCGACAAGAAATCGTGGAAGTTCAAGGACAAGATCGTGGAAATCTGCAAGTGCAACGAAAAAGCGATCTTAGGATAGTTTCGGTTTAGCGGGCATTCATCAAAAGCACGTTCGGTTTGGGTTCGACTCCCCGACCTTGACAAGTGTCATATCTGGCAGGAACTTGAAATCGTTGCTGGAAACAGAGTTTTTCCCGTTTGTCATCAGGCCGGCGCGTTATATAGGTAACGAGTTGGGCTCCATCCATAAATCCAATCCGAATCTCACTGCAGTTGCGCTCGCCTTCTGTGATGTCTATGACGTGGGCATGTCCTATCCCAGCTTGCATAACATCTATCGGTCAGTCAACGCCGGCGATGACGCCGTTTGTGAGCGGGCTTTCGCACCGGATTGCGACGCCGAGAAGCTACTGCGAGACAAACAACTAAGACTCTTCTCACTGGAATCATACAAGCCACTCAGCGAGTTTGACCTGCTGTTGGCGCTGGTACCCGGTGAACTGTGCCTGACGAATCTACTGACCATTCTTGATTTGGCGGGAGTCGGAATTCGGAGCAGTGGCCGCAACCAGACACACCCTCTCGTTGGCGCCGTAGTGCCTTCCTGCTTCAATCCTGAGCCAATCGCCGATTTCGTAGATTTCGTGATCCTGGGTGCGCCCGAGGCGACTCTCGACAGTGTGATCAAGTTACTGCCCGAACGGCAAACTCCGTCTCGGTCGGAACTGCTCAGGAAGCTCTCACAAATCGCCGGTATCTATGTTCCGTCGCTTTATCAGCCCGAATATGCAGGCGAAGCATTTGTGCGAATAATTGGAGCTGTCCCAGCAGCGCCGATGAGGGTGGGAGGTTCCAACGTTGCCCCACATGAAGGGAAGGCGCTGGCTATTCCGATTGTCCCGTTTGAGGAAATCGCTCACGAACACCTGCCGGTCGAACTTGCGTTCGGGGCTGGACACAACTGTCGCGTCTGCCCGGCATTAGGTTCACGTGACGGGCGTGAGGCCGATCCCATATCTTTGGCAAATTCGATATTGGAGGGTTTGAACCAGACAGGCTTTGACGAGTTGACCTTGATGGCGAACTGGTCTGCAGATTATCGACATTTCGACCGTTTGCTGGAGGCTCTTGCTGACCGTTTGCGTGGCAGGCAAATCAAAGTCAGTTTACCGCCGCTGCGTCCAAGCCTGCGAACGTTTGATTCAATTCGCAAACTCTCGGTGGCATGCGGGAAACAGTCGCTTTCCTTTCTGTTGGAGGCAGGGAGCGACCGTTTGCGCGAGACGATGGGTCGGTACTTCTCCATTGATGAGTTTTATCGGGTTGTGGCGAACTCACTGGCGGCGGGATGGCATTCACTGAAACTCCATTTTGTGCTCGGTTTGCCGACTGAGACTCGGGCTGATGTCGACGCAATCATTGATATCGTGAGAAACTGCGTGGAGATTGGTCAGGAGTATGGTGACAAGGCGATATTCCATGTTGCGCTGGCGCCATACATACCGAGGTCGCATACGCGGTGGCAGTGGGAACGCCAGATCTCCGTGGATGACTATCTCTCCAGTGTCGACTACTTACGGCGGCAGCTCAGGAGCAAGAACGCTCAGGTCACCCATCGCCATGCCGAGCCGGCCTACCTTGAGGGCGCTCTGGCCCGAGGAGATCGCCGTGTCGGCACAACCATCATACGCGCCTATGAACTCGGATGCCGCTTTGACAATTCCAACGAACAATTCGATTTCAGCCGCTGGCAATCGGCGTTTGCCGACGTGGGTTTGAATCTCGAAAGGTACCTTCGCCAGCGCGCTTTTGAAGAAGTCTTGCCTTGGGATCACCTGTACAAGGGCGTTACTAAGGATCAACTTGCTCGCGACTGTCAGGAAGCGCGTCGCCTCGACGCACCCGCCAGGACCGGTTCCGGTAGTTTCAAGCTTGGCGAAATTCTCCTGCTCAAACCGGAGCTTGTCGAACAAATTCTGGCCCCGACTTCAGCGCCGTCGGCTGAATTTGGCAGGAAACCTAAACGCAGAGCAGAAGCCGTCGGCATGGTGGTGCCGCGCAGCCGAGTGCGGCTGCTTTGGTCCAAGGAAGAATCGGGGCGCTTCGTCGGTCACCTTGCTACAATGCGCGTTTTTGAACGCGCTATCCGACGCGCTGAGCTGCCAGTGGGACATACCCAAGGATTTCATCCGCGCCAAAAACTTGCTTTCGGGCCACCATTGACGCTTGGATATACGTCGCGTTCCGAGTATCTTGACATCCAGTTGGAGACGCCGTTTCAGCAGGAGATGATTTCAAAGTTGAACCGAGCACTGCCGTCAGGATATCAGATCAGCCAGGGACGACCGATTCTCGGTAAAGCCACCTCACTTTCCAGTCTGATCAATACCGCCTGTTATGAAGTGATGCTGCCTGATGTCGGATTAATTACGCCGGAGGCTGTGGATGAGCTATTGTCGCGGGAGACGATCATAATCCGCCGAATCAAGGGGGAAGAGACCAGAGAAGTCGATATCAGAAAATCTGTCGCAAATCTCGAACTTCGTTTGTCGGACAGCATAAATATCTTATATATGGAACTAACGATGGGCAATCTGGGGTTCGTCAAACCCGAAGAGATACTGGGACAGTGCCTCTTGTTGCCAGAAAAAATCGTGCTGCCGCTGAGAGTCTGTCGTACCGAATTGCTGATTCTCATCAATGGTAAGCGCTTGACGCCGTTTGAGGTAGACTAATGTCCGATCAGCAACAGCAGCCACAACCTCCGCAATCGCCGAGTAGCCCCCGCGAAGAGGCCTATCGTGTATTGATGCTAGCGAGGCGCGATCCCGATTTATTTCAGAATGAGTTCGGTCTATTGAAGCAGATCAATTTCCGGGGACGATTTGATCTCAATCTGGCGATCTATCTGGTATCCGGTACAATCAAGCTGCAGAAACGACTTGATCTGATTCTGTCCAAGTATTTGCGCAAAAAGCTGAGCTCACATTCCGATTCTCTGATCACAATTCTGCGTGTCGGCTGTTTCCAACTGTTGCCGGAGTGCAACATTCCGCACTATGCGGCTGTGAATGAGACGGTCAATTTGGCCAAGAAGTATACCCCCGGCGCCGAATCGATGGTTAATGCCGTTCTGAAGAACATTGCCCAGAATATTGCCACGTTGACCTTTGACGAACTACGCGCTGACATGCTCAACTACCTGACGCAGTACTACTCCTATCCCATCTGGTTCGTAAAGGAGTTGATGACTTACTATCCTGAACCGGTTGTCGAGAAGTTCCTGCGCAACGGTAACGATCCGCAACCGCTGCAAATGCGCCTATTAGACGATGTTGAATTGATTAAACAGTACCTCGCGAAGTTGCAGAAGTTGAATATTCGGTTCAAACAGGGGAAGTTCCTAAAGAACTTCATCCATATCATTTCCGACTCCAATCCGACACATCTTCCGGGATTCGAATCCGGCAAGTTCATCTTCCAGAATGAAGCTTCAGGGCTGGTCGTGGAACTACTCAATCCCTTGCCCAACGATAGCGTTCTTGACCTATGTGCCGCGCCGGGAGGCAAAACTACCGATATTGCGGCGCGAGTCGG
>JAPLUP010000233.1 GCA_026397575.1 Candidatus Zixiibacteriota bacterium | reverse complement strand
GCCGGCACTAAGCGGTTTTGTCTTGTCAGGCGATTCTTCATCTAACACACAACAAAGTAGAAGCGCGATTCGCGTCTCCTCGCTTACGGAATAAACATCAGTAGACATATATATTCACTCCGACGTGGTAACCGCCAACGCAAACGGGAAGACCGGACCGCTGCCTGCTTGTCGCAGAAGCGCCGCCACCACCGTCATCGTCCAGCGGGAGTCAACCATGTCATCAACTAACAATACGGGTTCGCGTTTTACAAGTGTGTCATCGATTCTGAAAGCGCCGTCAAGATTGTGAGCTTGCTGAAAGCTGTTGCTGCGAAGCTTCTGCGCTTCCGTCGGATGCGCCTTGATAACACACGGAACAAATGGCAACCGTAGTTCGCGCGCTAACCGTAGCGCGAAATCCGGTACCAACGTACGATTGTTAAGCGACGGAACGCACGTGACCCATTTGGGAAATGGCCTCGGTTGCCAGTCTATGCGGATCAAGTCAAGAGATGCGTTTACCAATTCGTCATCGAAGTGACAGTCCAGTTGTTTGCCACGCCGCACCTTGTCTCCCCATCCGGCGTCTCCCCAGCGACAGAGGGATCGTCCTGCTTCCATGTTTAGCGTGGCGGAGATGGAACCTTTGAAATTGTGTTCGACGAAGGCGCCGATCGGCCAGCGTTTGCGAGGTTCGATCCGCTGAGGACAGTGTTGCAGAAATCGCAGCGCCTCAGTCACGAGTGTTTCAGAGCAACTCTCGGAAAGGAGCGGCTGCCCAATGCAGTTGGCGCACCGCCCGCAGGGACGCGCGTCGGGATCGTCCAGTTCCCGTTTCAGAAACGCCATCAAGCACTCTTGTGTGCGCATATACTCGCGCATCCGCGTCTGTTCGGCTCGCTTGATCTGCAGCAGTTGCGTCGCGCGCAAAGTATCGTAACAGTACTTCACTTTCTGAAGGCGCCAACGGGTATCGATCTTCAGAATCGGCGCCGGTGACTCCACCGCCAATAGTGACAGGACTTTATCAATTTCGCTGCGACGGATATTGACCTGAGTCTCAATTTCGGAAACGGTCAGTCCGGCCGAAGCACGTTTTAGAGCGTCCAGCACCTGTCCTACATGCTCGATGGAGGGCATCGCCGAGCGGATGAAGTAGTCGGTGATTTCGTCATCCTCAGCGCCACAGAGCAAGATTCCAAACGCCAGCGGCACGGCCCGGCCGGCACGTCCCACTTGCTGGTAGTAGTGTATGGCAGAGCCGGGACGTTGAAAATGAATTACAAAACCGATATCCGGCTTATCAAAACCCATTCCCAAAGCCGAGGTCGCCACCAGCGCTTTGATTTCGTTATCCAGCAACTGTTGCTCCAACTCCTTCCGCTGTTCAGTTTCCAGCGCGCCCCAGTAAGCGTGGGCGTTGATGTGCCGCATTTGCAGCCATCGCGCCACCCGGCGGGCATCCTCGATCGTAAGCGTATAGATGATACCGCTGCCGGGGAGTGGTGGCAGGTGCTCGGCGAGCCATGCCAACCGCGCTGCCTGACCGGGAAGAACAATGTTTTGCAGACGAAGGCTTTCACGTTCTAGCGGCCCGCGTTGGATCACCAGACCGGATGCCAACTGACTGATTATATCCTCAACCACCCGGTTGTTGGCCGTCGCCGTTGTTGCCAAAATCGGAATACTCCGCGGCATGGCTTTCAGCACTTGCGGAATCCGTCGATAATCGGGTCGAAAGTCATGTCCCCAATCCGATATGCAATGCGCCTCGTCGACAACAAAAAGACCGGCCTTGCTCGCTAACGGCGCCAGCACCCGTGCGCAGAAGTTGTCATTGGCAAGGCGCTCCGGGGAGACCAGCAGGATATCAACTCTGCCGGCAGCCAGTTCCTGCTGCACTTGATTCCACTCATTAACATTGCTCGAATTGATTGTAGCCGCGCGCAAACCCGTCCGTTCCGCCGCCAGAATCTGGTTGCGCATTAGCGCCAGTAATGGTGAGACCAGTACCGTCGCACCGGCGCCATCGTCGCGCAGCAGACGGGTTGCCAGAAAATAGACGATGCTCTTCCCCCAGCCGGTGCGTTGCACAACCAGCAGCCGAGACTTGCGATAAACCAGTTGGTGGATCGCTTCCCATTGTCCTTCACGAAACAAAGCTTGAGAGTCGCCCAACGCCAAACGCAGCAAATCTAAGGCATGTTCATACTTATCACCGTTCATCGCGATCGCCTCCCCGATACTTTCACAATGTTTACCGGCGGCAGGTAAGATCTGGCGCCTGCGCCGAGTTGTCCGTTTGACTCAAGGGTTCACGACAGCATCGAAACATAAGGTATCGATCTTGTTCTCTTGACGCAATCGCGTAATGAAAAACCCGACATTTTTTGGGCCGATGACTACTGCTGCAAGCGTTTGAATTCGTGCACGGCGGCAAACCCTTCTCTGCCATGGAACTCCATCACTTATTCCCCCCCCCTAAACTTTTGTTGCTTTCCGGCGTATCCGTGCGTGTATATGGTAGTAGGAAGTAAATCAAAGACGAATGACTGACGAACATAGAGGTATACAGGAGGGAACCATGACGGACAGATTTGATGACAAGCGGATCAATGAAGCGCTCGAGTTGCTCAATGAAGTAGCGCGCGACAAGAAGGTAGAGTTGCAAGGAATGATCTCGAACAAGTACGGCGAATTGCGTTCGGCCATCGGCAATGTTGCCGGCAAATTGCAAC
>JAPLUP010000480.1 GCA_026397575.1 Candidatus Zixiibacteriota bacterium | reverse complement strand
GACCACCCTGGACCAGGACCAGCAATTTCAACTCATGCACGGTTACCACCTGTTTACGTGCGAGCCCGGCTTGACGGAAGCCGAGATGCTGGCGGCGATGATTCACAGCCTGACTGACGTCCTCTTCGATATGGCGCGGGTCAGCAATCTGGGTGACTGTGAAGACTGTGTCCTCAATCTGGGCACGCGCGACGTGTTGCTGCTGCCTTTCAAAGGCGGTTATCTTGTCGCTTTGACTGATACGAAAGCCCGCAAGCGCGAAATTTTCGCCGAACTCTGGAAAATTGCGAGGGCCGCATGAACAAGATCATCGAAATGATTCGCGGCGTCGTCGGCGTCTCTGGCGTCATCCTGTGGGAAAAGCGAACCAACAACTTCCACAAACTGCTGCCAGCACGCTTCGGAGAAGATATGGTCGATCAGCTTTGCCGGCAGCTTGCCCGCTTTTGCGAGGTTCGCGACCAGAACTGCGGCGCCATCGTCCGCTTCCATAAGGGATGGCTCTTTCTACACAACCACGACACTTTTGCCCTGCTCGTCATCGGCAAGAGCGATCTCAACACGACAACCCTGAACCTTGTCGCCAAGTCGTCGATCTCCGCCTTGGAGAGCGCCCTTGGCTCCCAGGCGACCGCTCCGTCGCCGCATTTCACATTTCTGCCCGAACATGCCTCGGCGCTGGCGCGGGCAATCAACTTGTCGCTCGGATTCCTGCAGGCGCATGTCTCTCGTTTTGAGATCGCCGAGTTGCTTCGACAGGCCAAATCCGACCTGATCGCCGAGTTGCCTTCTCTCGAGCACTTCTCGGTAGATGCCAACGGTGGTGTCATCCTGATCAAAAGCGCCGAAAAGCTAATGGATATCACTGCTGTTGAAGCTGCCGCCCGATTGGTGGCGACCGTTGCCGACCGCACCAGAGGTCGCACCGGAAACGCCGATTTCAATATCGAGAAGGTGACTGCCCCAGTACGCGACACACTGACCAAACTTGGTTTCTACCGCGTTTTCAAGGAGTCTCTCAAAACCCGCGCCTAAAACAGAACCAGATAGCAGCATCCCCTCCGACCCTCAGCGTCAACGGATATACCTTGCCGGTTACACAAACTACTTCAAAATGCCCCGTGGGAAAAATCAGGTAGAAAAAAGATAGAGAGGGGGAGTGTTACGACACCGAATTTGAAAAAACTCCTCATTCGATACGGTAAAGGATTTTTACAGCCACCTCGGCTTTTTGCTCCCGCTAACCACCCGCCGAGGGCGAGAGGGTCACGGCAGGACGCGCAACCATAATAGGGGCGACCTTCATTTATGAGTTGTTAGAGATTTTTCAAATAATCCCCTCTCTAACATTTGCAGTAATATACGTCGTCAGCGGCTTTTTCCAAGCCGAAATTCGCTTACCTCACAATAAACGCTGTGATGGCACACTTTTTGAAGTGCCTGCCAATCACCGTTCGCAACGCATCTACGTTGAGATTTGGCTTGCCCCCGATTGCCGTACTTAGTATATGATATCGTCACGTATCATTGAAACTGAAGGGTCGAAAATTGAGCAGCATCTGCGGCACCGGGGTTGACATAATCGAAATCCCGCGCATCAAAAAGGCTTACGAACGTTGGGGAAAAGACTTCCTCGAGAAGATTTTTTTGCCTCACGAAATCGACTACTGCCTGCGCAAAGTCAACCCTTACCCATCGTTGGCGGCGCGGTTTGCCGCCAAAGAGGCCTGCTTCAAAGCGCTGTCACAATCGGGAATTCATATTGCCCTTTGGCGCGGAATCTCCGTTGGTCGCGCCCCCGATGGCCGTCCGCACTTGATCGTTCCCACAGCCACCGGCGTGCAGTTGCACCTGTCGCTGACCCACAGCAAAGAGTTTGCCATCGCGATGGTTGTTGTCGAACGGGACTAGAGCCGACTCAATTTCTCCCCGCAAAATCCGTTTGCATCGGCGTTGTATCGATTATCTTGAAGTGAATTGTAGGGGCAACACTTGCCGTTGCCCGGCGGCCAACTTGCGGTTGACGAACAGGCAGGTGCAAAACCTGCTAGTACAAAGCAGAAACGCATTGTAATCGCGTGAAACCGACAATACATGGAGGTACAAAATGCCATTAAGCGTCTCACAAATTGAATCAATGCTGGGACCGGATGCCAGGTCCCTGGTGACTTTCGAATGCAAAGGTCTGCCCAAAGCGAAGACTCATGTTCCCGGATCCGCCTCTGTCGATCGTATCGGAGCGTGTCGTCGTGATGATATTACCTTTCGAGGTTTTTATGAATACAATAGTGGTTCTCGTCTTTGTTCTCGGTATTGTGCTGTGCCTGACTGTAATTGTGTTGCGATTGACCAGGTCTTCCAAGCGAAACTGGAAAATCACCATAACGGTCACAATGAATCAGGCTGCGAGCCAACGACCGAGCACAACCAATCATCACGGAGGTTATGATGTTACTCAGCGTCAGTCAGATCGAATCATTACTAGGCCCCGACGCCAAATCGATCATGTCCTTTGAATGCAAGGGCTTGCCCAAAGCCAAAATTAATGTGCCGGGGCCGGATTTCACCGATCGTGTGACATCCCTCTCAGATCGCCCGAATCAAGTTCTCCGAAATTTGGAGTGGATCCACAGAACCGGACGTCTGGCGGGAACCGGCTATATGTCGATTCTGCCGGTCGATCAGGGCATCGAGCATTCAGGCAGCGCGTCATTTGCGCCGAACATCGATTGCTTCGATCCCGAAGGCATCGTCAAGCTCGCTATCGAAGGGGGCTGCAATGGGGTCGCTTCGACCTTCGGCGTGCTGGGTGCAGTTGCGCGCAGGTATGCGCACAAGATTCCGATGATCGTCAAGATCAACCACAACGAGTTCCTCGGATATCCGAACACCTACGATCAGATTATGTTCGGCAAGGTCGAGCAGGCGTTTGATATGGGGGCGGTGGCGGTCGGAGCGACGATCTATTTCGGTTCCGAGGGTGCCCATCGGCAGATCGTTGAAGTTGCCGAGGCGTTTCAGTTGGCACACCAGATGGGCATGTTCACAGTACTGTGGTGCTACCTGCGCAATTCGGCGTTCAAGATTGAAGGCGTTGACTATCACACCTCCGCCGACCTGACCGGTCAGGCGAATCATCTCGGCGTCACAATTCAGGCCGACATCATCAAGCAGAAGGCGCCCGATTGTGATGGCGGTTTCCCCGCCGTGGAGAAGGCGACCGGCAAGTCATACAGCAAGTACAGCAAGAAAATGTACGGCACGCTTTACACTACGCATCCGGTCGACATGGTGCGTTATCAAGTCGCCAACTGTTACATGGGTCGCATCGGACTGATCAATTCCGGCGGCGCATCGGGTCAAAACGATTTGGCTGATGCCGTCAAAACGGCAGTGATCAACAAACGCGGTGGCGGCATGGGCATGATCTCCGGCCGCAAAGCATTCCAAAAGCCCACGAAAGAAGGGGTAGAATTGCTGAACGCGATCCAGGATGTGTATCTGTGTAAAGAGATTACGGTAGCGTAGCATCGATTTTCCGTAGGGGGCACGGCGTGCTGTGCCCCAAATGTCAAAACCACAAGGGATTTTGACCTATAAAGCTGTTTTTCAGACAGTGCTCAGGGAGAAATTGCCATGAAACTGCAAGCGACCTCGACACCGATACGGGATTTGTAAGGCATTGTTTTTAAGCGTCTTACGTGATTCAAGTCAGCTTAAATTTGAATTTTTGTCGAAATAGTGAACAATTTCCGATCTGCCCGATCTCCAATTGAACTGCCAAGGCTTTAGGAGACAACAGACTGTGATAGTGGGCATGCTTAATGCTTCGAGAAGTTCTGGACAGATGAGCGTAATCATCTCACGATAACGACGAAAATATGAGAGGAGTTACAATGAGACGATCGATTCTGCTAATTGCCTTGTTGGCAATCGGTTTGATGGGCGGTCAGGCCCTGGCCCTGCCCAATTTGTATGTCAATGGCGCGGCAACACCGGAAACACCGTATGTTAGCGACTATTCGGATTGGTTTTTGTCGGGTGGGTACACTTTCACTTTCAAGTTGCTCTATGAAGTGACTCCGAATGCCAACCTGAATTCTCTCTTCCTGCACAACGAGGGGAGCAATGCCATTGTCCAGACGATCTTTGATGACAACGATGGCGTAGGAGCCAGCACCACGTTCAACACCGGTGGTACCAGCATGCTCTCGCTGCTGAACGATCTGAATGACGATGGCGATTACGATGCCGCCAATAACGATGTTTGGTTGTTCTCCGAGAGAGCCTTTACTCTGCCGCAAGGACGCCCGAACGATGACTATCAGTGGTTCCGGCTGTATAACACGATTGGCTATGGATATTCCAATTACCGCTTTGCCAGCGACAATCTCAATTTCTCCGGTGATTATGACGGCTTGTTGTTCATCGATGACGACCACGTAACCAATGGCAATTACGACCACAACGACATGGTTGTCGGCATCAATATTGGGGACACCGTTGTTCCGGAGCCGACCACCATGCTTCTGCTTGGGCTGGGTTTGACCGGCATGGGCGCCTATCTTCGCAGGAAGAAATAGCTTTCACTCAAACATGATTTTTGCAGAAGGCAGCCGGTGATGGCTGCCTTTTTGTTTGCGGTTGATCTGGTATGCGACCGCACGGCTACAAACGCATTGTAGGGGCACCTTGCCATGTATGGTATCATGACATCCTCTCCCGTTCCGTCATGTCCCACGCCGCGGCTAAGCGGAGTGAAAGGTGACAGACCGAGTGTCGCGGCGCAAGACATGACGGAACGGGGAAGTGCTCTTTGTTATGTTGACAAAGGAATCTGAGAATGGATCGCACTGCGCCAACCTTGTCAATGCAGGCTGGAGGATCAAGTCTTTCGCCTCAGATAGCGTTCGGCGTCTGGCGGTCACGGGAACAACCGGTTCTTGGTATGACCACAACTGTAGGTGCGAATTCATTCGCACACTCCGCCCTGTAAGTATGACTACGGGGTAGGTCGGCGTTCCGAGTCCCATGCAGCCATTGCAAAGCGTTCTCCGATCGCACCCACATCAACAAGGCGACACGCTTTCCACAGACCACGGGACGAGAAACCCGACATCACTAACGATATATCAAAAAGGAATGTCGGGTTTCTCACTCAGTGCCAATTCGATCCGCGGTGGCTTCGCAAGCGTTCTCATCAAACAAGCGAGCTGCCCTATTGCACTACCGTTCGGAACACCGACCTACGAAGACTACTCAATCGTGGGAATCTGGCACGGATCGAAAAGCCTGCGAAAATCATTCCAGAAGGTGATCACGTAGTACAACTCTCTATCTCTCGAGATGTGTTCAGCAACCTTCGGAGAAACTTGTGTCAGAAGATGGAGCGAGCTCGCAAGGAACACTATCGTATCACCAACAGGGATACGCATCAGAGCAATGGAGTCCTTTTGACTCCTCACGGCCTGAATTTGCTGAAGTGCAAGACCATCTGAATGAATGTAGTCGCTCGAGAATTCGTACAGCGATTTGTGGTAACTGTCGGAAATGCCAGCCGCCTTGCGGATCTCGAAAACAGCAGAATTCCAGAGCATTCGACGTTCAGCCTCGTTGGTGAGAGACTCCTTTGCGTCCTTGGTCAATCCTGCAAACAACTCCGACGATGCGACTTTAGCTACAAGATCATCATAGGCCGACTGAAGCTCCGCCAGCCGACGACTCTCCGGACTAACAGTCCGAACTAGCCTGAGCCGCTTCTTAGCAGCGTGTAGCTCCAGTATCTGTGAGCGAAATGCCTTCTCGCCATTACTAGCTCCCGGATCGGCTATGAAGTACATCTTTAGATAAGTTCCGTAGAGAACTCTGACCAAAACCACCGCAGTCGGATAGTCGAATACGATGTCGCCCGAGGGAGATCTAGTCATCTGAACGGACATGAATCTATCTAGTCTCGCTCCTTCGAAGATCGCTAAGAGTGTCGTGCACGTCAGAACCTGCCTTGTAAAATAGCCATGTGCGAAACAAGTAGGCGGGTCGCAGCTCTCGCCGGAAATTAGGTTTTCGGCGATGACTGATTCCTTCAGGAGATACTTGAATGTCTCTATGTCGCGCTTCTCAGTGTATCTACTCATCAATTCATCCAGAGATTCCTATCCAAGCTCCGGTACTGGATCGCCTCACCGATGTGGGTCGACTGGATGTTGGCGATACCGTCGATGTCGGCTATCGTGCGAGCGACTTTGATGATGCGGTCATAAGCGCGCGCCGACAGGCCGAGCCTGCCGATTGCCGTGCGCAACAGATCGTGTGATTTTTCGTCCAGTGGGCAGAAGTCGCGGATGTCTTTGGACTCCATGTGCGCGTTGCAGTGGATATGCTTGTGTCCGGCAAAA
>JAPLUP010000093.1 GCA_026397575.1 Candidatus Zixiibacteriota bacterium | reverse complement strand
GATGTAATACCGAATTTCCGTCCGATCTCGCGGATCGTCGGCGGTTGGCCATCGCGATTGATGCGTTCTTCGATGTAGGAGTAAATCTCTCGCTGCCGTTCCGTAAGGTCCTCGTAAGGAACCATTTCAACCTCCTGTCAGAGCGATTCCTTGCTCTTCAATGATTATACTGCACGTGTGTGCAGTCTGTCAATCATTTTAATCGTTTTTTTGGCAAAAATCTTTGGACACGATTTGCCGATGCTTGTATAAAGGGAGAAATATTAGTAAAGGAATTTGCCCTGAGACCGTGAAATTGATAGCGATAACTTCACTAACTGAAACAGGTTACAGGCGCAGCCTTTCTGCCAACAGCATACAGCAACCGCGAAAGCATCCGGCATTTGGTCTGACGGACGATTAGGTTGCCGCAGGAGTTGGAGTTAGCTATATTGGTGTCCGGAAGTATGGTTATGCGTCGATTTGTGGTATTGATATTGGTTGCTCTACTTGTTGCTGTCGGTTCTCTATGTGCGCAGCAAAAGGGGCCGCATCTCTTGGTCGTGCAACCGGCATTCGACTATGGCTTTGTGCCGGATTCGAGCAAGGTGGCGCATACCTACTGGCTCAACAACATTGGCACCGACTCACTTAGGGTCTTCAGCGTAAAAGTGACCTGCGGCTGCACGAAAGCGTCGGTTGACAGGGGTGTGGTCGCAGTGAATGATAGCATGCCGCTGGAAGTCGTTTTCGACAATCTAAACCGACTCAAGAAACAGGGACGTTCGGCGGGCATTCTTTCCAATGATCCAGCCAGCAGCAGATATGAGGTCTCATTCAGTTGTTTTACTTATGTGGCTGGCGAAGCGACCGGTCCCGTTGCGATAACCAAGAATAAGCGTTTGCGGCTGACAACATTAGACCATGGCAAAGACGTCGTGGTTACGATAAAGAACGTCTCTAAGGAGCCTCTGGAAGCAAAGCTGATCGCCTATCCGTCGGAGCTTGTCTCCGTTGAATTGCCGCAGGGAGCGCTGGCCCCCGGAGCCAAAGGCGATATTCTCGTCCGCGTGAAAAGCGAAATCAAGAACAAGAACCAGTTCAAGAGCTTTACGTTCGAGATGTCGGACGCGGCTAAATCGCGCTATACCATTCCCGTTAGAATGTCTGAGCCGATCTCCACGCTCAAGAGTCCGGAAAAAGGGCGCTAAGCTTGTTGCAGCTTGACTCAAAACTGATTGAAGACTAAATTAGGCAAGTGAAACTAGATACCAACTATATGGAGGACAAGTGCGGAACACAATCCTGATTAGTTTATCCGCCCTGCTGTTGATCTCCGTAGTGGTGCTCGGTCAAGAGGTTAAAGGCACCGGCGCTAAACTCTTTATCGATCAGACTTCATTCGACTTCGGGTACATTCCCGGAGGCGAGGTGGTCAGCCACTCGTTTTTCTTCCTCAGCAAGGGAACGGATTCGCTGAAAATCCTTAAAGTCCAGCCTGGGTGAGGCTGCACCAAAGCTCCACTTAAGAAAGAAGTGGTCGCTGTCGGTGACAGCGCAGAAGTTGAGTTGATCTTTACCTCAACCAAAGGTCACGGGGGGCCGGTTTCCAAGAGCGCTACAGTAACCTGTAACGACAATGATCGCGGTAACTTTCAGCTCTCGCTGAAAGGCAAAATCTACGAGTTCACTGATTCCCTGGCGCCGCTGACGCTATCTGCCGGCGTGATGACCTGGGATCAGCAGACAAGATCGAAAGAGGCGAGACTGGTCGTCAAGAACGTCTCCAAGAGCACATTGAAGATGCATCTTGTAAGCCAGCCGTACGGCTATCTGAAGATATCTCTCCCTGATGCGGATATCAAACCGGGCAAGGAGAAAGAGATCAAAGTAAAGATCGATTCGTCGGTGAAAGACGCAGACTTCAAGAAGTCGTTCACGTTCGAAGTTAATGATTCTACCGGCACTCGCTACACGGTGCCGACGATTCTCACCAAGCCGGTGATTATACCGCCGATTCAAGCCGCACCGAAGGATACAGCCAAGAAGGCGGACAAGTAGCGTCCGTCTGGCTAGGGGATGATTCTTTGTGAAGGCGCCGCTCTTACGAGCGGTGCCTTCAATTTGCAGCGAGTCTCAACCATATCTCCTATCAAGAACTCACTTGTCGGTGGGATTCTGACGGTGTAACTTACGAAGACGCGTGCTCACTGTTACTTGCTGAATTTGTCGAAAAAGTCGCGGTAAGCAATGCGCAGAGCTTCCTCGGAAATCTCAAGGCCGCTGTTGTGCGATCCTTTGATCTCAACGAACGACTTCTCCCCTATCGCAGCGCCGTATAGTCTTCTTCCAAGCTCGAACGGTATCACTTCATCATCCGGACTGTGAATTACGAGCACCGGCTTGTCAAGCGACCGTATGATCTCCTCCGAGTCATAGCGCTCGCGCAGGAGAAACGAAATTGGTAAGTACGGAAACGCTTTCCTGCCGACATCAACCATACGGTTGAATGTTGATTCAAGAATGATGCC
>JAPLUP010000231.1 GCA_026397575.1 Candidatus Zixiibacteriota bacterium | reverse complement strand
AACCGTCGATTCGGAACGCTGCACGTCGGCTTCGGCGAGGAACGTCTCGAAAGCAACATCGCCACGACGCGGCGCAGCATCCTGATGGTAATGGGCATAGCGTTTCTGTTCGTGATCGGTGCGGTGTATCTGCTGTCGAATTACTTTGTCAAACCGATTCAGAAGTTGGTAGAAGCGGTCCATCGCTTCGGCAAGGGTGACCTTGAAAACAAAGTCACGCTTACCGGCGCCGGAGAATTCGATGCCATTGCGCAGGCCTTCAATGAGATGACGGTCAAATTCAGGGAAGCGCAGGCGAACAAGGTCGAGCAGGAGCGGAGGCGCAAGGAAATGCAGGTTGCCCAGGATATCCAGCATACGCTGCTCCCCAAGAATTTCCCCGACATTGAAGGATTTGATATTGCTACGATCTATCGCGCCGCCAAGGATGTTGGCGGTGATTACTATGACTTCGTCTGGATAGATGAAAACACACTGGGCATCGTTGTCGCGGATGTTTCCGGTAAGGGTGTCCCCGGTTCGCTGGTGATGACGATGATCCGTACGGCGATTCGTCTGGAATCTCGCGGTAATCGCTCACCAGTCGACATTCTTACGAGAGTCAACGAGTTCGTGACGGAAGACGTGCGCAAGGGGATGTTCATCACGATCTTCCTAGTCGTCCTTGATACCCGTAACCGGAAAATCTCGTTTTCGTCGGCAGGGCACAACCCGATGATTCTCTATCGGAAGGAAGAAGACAAAACCTTCTTCCTGAATCCCAAGGGCATCCCGCTGGGGATCAATTTGCCGGAAGGGGTCAGTTTTGAGGATAACCTCGGCAGCGAAAACGTGCGTCTCAAGAAAGGCGACATGTTGGTGATCTATACTGATGGCATCACCGAAGCAATGAATCCACAGCGTGAACAGTTTGGTATCGGTCGCTACCTTGAGTTCATAAAGGACAACTGCGATCTGTCGCCGGATGAGTTCATCGAGAAGTTCTCGGATGAGTTGCAGAGTTTCACTTCAGGCGCCGAGCAGAACGATGACATCACAATGGTAGTCATCAAGGAGAGGATCGAAGCCGATCAATACATCTTCGCCCGCCGCAAGAAGCTGCTCGATCTCGTTGATGTTGAGAAGCGGCCGGTCGCCGAGGCATGCCGACTGATGAACCTCTCGGCATCGACTTACTATAGATACAAGAAGCGCCACGAGCTTTATGGTGATGAAGGATTGCTTAACAAGACCCTGCGCGTCGACGACTCTCCCGCACAATTGACGTATCAGCAACGCAATCAGTTGCTGGAAACCATTAAGCAGAATCCCGAATTCGGCGCAACACGTCTTCGCAAAGAACTGGAGACGCTGGGACATCGAGGACCGGAACTGGATGACAAGATCATTTACGGTGAGTTGGTGCGTCTGCGGCTCAACACCCGCCGTCAACGTTACGAGTATTCGCTGCGCGCAGGTGTGGGTCTGACGCCGCAGCAGCAGGAGGACTTTGCGCGTCTTCCGCAAGTGGAGGCGCAGCCGCAGGGTGCCGATCGGAGCGCTTATCTCGGTCGGATCAAGGAATCTCTGCAGCAACAGGAAGACGTTCGGCTGGCGGCATGGCGACGCCAGTTGACAGAGATGGGCCTGAACGACGAGCACAACGATGTTTTGACTGCGATGTTCGAGGAAATGGAAGGGCAGGTTACACCGGAGCAGCTTCGACTTCTGTTTGAGCGGGTGGCAGGTAGAGTCCGTACCATAGATCAGGAGTTGGAGAAACAGAACGTCTTGTCGACAGCACGGCTGGAAGAAGTTGGCAGCAAACAATGGCAGCAGCGGGCTGACGACGGCATTAGTCTGGAAGTGATCGAGTTGCCCGAGACCGACTCCAAGTTCAAGTTTGAAGAGTACCAGCAGAAGATGGAGCAGCGCAACCGCAAGAACCGGGACGAATGAAGAAGATAGCCATCATCACTTGCAAAGGCGGAACCGGAAAAACGACGACCGCCATCAATCTCGGTCATTGCCTGGCGCTGTCCGGCAAGAAAGTGCTGATCGTTGATTGTGACAGTCAGGCCAACGTTGGGATGGCTTTTCAGAAACAGCCGCAGAAGGGATTGTCGGAGTTGATGACGACCGGCGACGTGGAGATTGTCAATCTGCGTCCCAATCTGTACCTGATCGATTCCGGTGGCATGCGTATCGTCGAAACCGAGCTTCATCTGGCGAGGCAGCCAGAGCGCGAATTGCGACTGCGGCAGGTGCTCTCCAAACTGCACGGCACCGACTATGTCATCTGTGATTGCCCTCCGGCGATAAACCTGATAAATGTCAATGTGCTCAACTACGTTGACGGTGTGGTGATACCGGTTTCAATGGATTTTTTTGCTTGTGAAGGCGCCAAAAAGACCATTAAGTTGCTTGATGACATCTACGCGAAAATCGGGCACAAAGTGGAGTTGATGGGTATACTGGCGACCTTCTATGATGTGAGAACCAGAGTCTCTAAGACGATTTACAACCAGTTGCTGACGGAGTACGCCGACAAGGTGTTTACCACACGAATTCGGATCAATACGCAGCTCAAAGAAGCCCAGATGCTGTACAAGACGATTTTCGAGCACGCTCCCTATTCCAACGGCGCACTGGATTACTTCCTGTTCGCCAAAGAGATCGCCGGACTTGATCGGGCCGAGCCGCTGGTAGAAACTCCACAAGGAGAAGCATGGACGACATAAGAATATCTCTCGACACGACCGGACGTAGCAGCGAACTAACGATGGTAAGGGTCGATGGTGTAATCGACACCATGACCGCCAGCGAATTGGAGCGGGTGATGAACACGCTACTTGAGCAAAGAAAGTATAAGATCATCGTCGACTTGGCGGGAGTGGACTACATATCGTCTGCCGGCTGGGGTATTTTTATCAGCAATATCCGCGAGATCAAGGCGCACGAGGGTGATATCAAACTGGCAAGAATGATTCCCAGCGTTTACGAGATTTTTGAGTTGCTCGAATTCGACTCAATCTTGAGAGCCTACGACAATATCGAGAAAGCCAAGGCCGATTTCCGGCCCGCAAACTCGGAACCGGAACTGCTGGACGGCAAGGCTGATTCGATCACCCCGCCCGATCCGACGTTTGCCGATCCTCCAACCGAGGTCACGACCGAGGAATACCACATCCAACCCTCGATAGCGACCCAGACGATCGTAGAAGTCCATACCGGTGTTGACACTGAGAAGCCATCGACCCTCGACCAGGAGTTGTTGTCTCTGGTCAAAACCGACCCATTTTATAGCATTTGGGAGCTGGCTGACCTGCTGAACAACGCCTCCAATGGCGCCCGTCGCGTTGGCTGGTGGAAAGTCTGGAGCATCTTGCGCCGTCACGCGCTGCTCACCAGAAAGAGTCGTTTCCGCCATAGTCGCCGAGGCTAAAGCCGTTCTCCGCCACGGTGGACAACCTCTTCAAGATAACCCGAATACCGGGCTGCTTTGGCGGCGCGTTTCTTCTTGCACAAAGTCCAGTTGTGGTCTATAATTGCGGCAGAGGGCCTATGCTATTGCCGTTCATTGTCTATGTCGTCGCGTTGGTGCTGCTGTTGGCGGTCGCCGCGCTGGTACCATCTGCCACCAAAGCGGCCGTGGTCGTCGCTCTGGGAGTCGTGCTGACCGGCGCCGGCGCAATACTTTACTACTTTGGCAGATACGGTGACTCAAAGCTTCGCCAACTCGTGAAGCTCTACCTGCAGCGCCTGGAACAAATGCATGGTGATTTCGATGCCCGACGCCAAGTTGACCGTCAGGTCGCTGACCTGGCGCGCTTTATATATGAGAGTCTCCATGTCACTGCGTCGGCGCTCGTTGTCAAGAAGAAGCAGGGATTCATTGTCACCGATGTCCACGGTGTCCCACCGGAGAAGGTGAAACATCTGTGCATTGGTCATCGGGATGAACTAGTCCTGGCCATGGAAACGCGTCGTTCCGTGGTGTCTCTGCGCAAGGTCTACGCTGGTGGGAAAATCACTGTTCCATTGAGCGAGCTGCCGTTCGAGGAGGCGATGCCGATTCTGTCCGGCGGCAAATGCTCCCATTTTATTCTGCTGGCTCACTCGACAGGGTACCCTCTGCGGCTGATGCGTCCGTTTCTATTGGCACTGGCCGACCAGATTGGCAACTATCGTCTGCTTGAGGATCTGTTAAACAAACACAATCAACAGGTTGGCAAACTACGTAGACAACTTGACTCGGTTAATCGGGAGAAGGAGTCTAAGTCGATACCGCCGACTTTCGACGCGAGGGCGATGATCAACGCACAGGATCGGCTGATGCGTATTCACAACCGCGACCAGCTATACGAGGCGTTGCTGCGCTTGATCAAAGAGCAATTCAAGGTTGATTTCGCTGTAGTCTTGCTCAAGAACCAGGAAAATGGTGACTATGAGACGAAATACGGTCACAATGTGAGCAAGGAACTCGCGTCAAGGCTGTTTTTGCCGGCAGATAGCGGATTCGCTGCAGACCTTAAGAACAGCCCCGGCTGGAAGCGATCGGATCAGTTGGCTGATCTTGTGAAGGACAGTGCAGTGCTGCAAGTCTTGCAGGAAACGGGTGTCAGCGCGGTAGGAACGCTCGGCGATGTAGAAGGCTCCGAAAGCGTGATGGCCGTTGGCCGCGTCAAGAGCGGATTTTCCGAGGAGGAACTGGAAGCGGCGTATTCCTATTGTCGTCTGTTCAATTTGGTGCTGGAGAATCAGGCGCACTTCGAGAAAATCGAACAGATGTCATATACAGATAGCATGACCGGTCTCTACAACTATCGGTATTTCTACAAACGCCTTCAAGAGGAGATGATGCGCGCCAAGCGATTTGATCGCCGGATGGCCTTGGTGATCTTTGATATTGACGAGTTTAAGGTTTTTAACGATACTTACGGTCACCAATCGGGAGACCATCTCCTTGAGCAACTGGGCAGTCTGCTGGCCAAGTCCGTGCGGTCTATCGATGTTGTTTCCCGGTATGGGGGAGAGGAATTCTGTGTAATTATGCCGGAAACCTCGGCGGAGGATTGCACCAATTTCATGGAGCGCATGCGGGTTACGGTGCTGAATCACGAGTTTCGGGATCGATTCACCAGTGAACAGCACCGGATCACCGTGTCTCTGGGTGGGGCGATTTATCCTAATGACGCACAAAGAATTGACCGATTAATATACTGTGCGGACATGGCACTCTTGCAAGCCAAGTCCAGCGGCAGAAACAAGTCATTCATGTTTGATGAGAAACTCCTGAATTTGAGAAGTGACAGGTATGACAAGAGAACTAACAACTAAACTCTGGCTGGCGCTGTGCTTGATCATGGTGCTGTCGCCGGCGGCGTTCGCCGAGTATACGGTCGGCATCGACGATGTGCTCGAGATCGTTTTCTGGCAAGCAGCCGAACTCAATCAGACGGCGGTTGTCAATTCTGATGGCAAGATTTCGCTCTCAGTCATCGGTGAGATTACGGCTGCCGGTCTGACGCCTTCGGCACTTGGTCGCAAGATCGTCGAACAGGTATCGCGTTTTAATCGTGACATAAGTCAGGCAACGGTGACGGTAACCGGTTATAATTCGCAGACGGTTTTTGTCGAGGGGGAGGTTATGGCGCCGGGGCGATATGCGCGGGAAGTCATTCCCGATCTCTGGGCGATCATCAAGGAGATGGGGGGTGTGACAGCCGTCGGTGACTTGCGCAATGTCAAAATTATTCGCGGGAGTGGTAGTGATCTGGGAAAGATTTTGTCGGTCGACGTCTTATCGGCTGTGTCCGATCGCGACCTGTCGAGTCTGCCGAAGATTCTGGCGCGTGACGTCATCCAGGTTCCTCGCACATTATCCGGAATCCCGAGCACGGGACTGCCGACGGAAACTGGTGGCGGTCGCAATGTGTATTACGTTGTAGGCGCCGTTGCGAAGCCCGGTGTCTACACTCTCGAATCCGGACTGAGCCTGCTGGAAGCCATCGCGATTGCCGGGGGCACGCTGCCTACGGCGAATCTGAAAGGAATCATGGTCAATTCCAGGATCGGCGAATATGCCAACGTATACACGATCAACATGGACAAGCAGATGAAGCAGGGCAGCCCTTCGCGGTATCTGCTGCGCTCGGAAGATGCGATCGTCGTTCCCGAGAAAGGTGGCACTTTCCTGGGCGTCGGTTTCAACGCTCTTCGCGATGCCCTAACATTCGGAACCACGATTACGTCGACGATACTGCTGATAGATAGGTTCAAGAAATGAATCAGCGGCAAGTAACGCTTCATGATATCTGGCAGATCATCTGGAAGCGGAAATTCTGGCTGGTTCTGCCTCTAGTGTTGGTGACCGCCGTGGCCTTCGGTGGCAGTTATCTTCTGCCCACGGTTTTTTCGTCATCCACCAAGATCGTGATCTCGTCCAGCAAACTCGTGTCACGTGAGTTGGAAAGCATGATCCCGAAGGAGCTGGCGGACTTGCCGGATCCGCGCACGGCGCAGCGATGGCTGGCGTCAACGCGCTCGGAAATCCTCTCTTCGAGCTATATCAACCGTTTGATCACCGATCTGAAGCTGGAGCCAAAGGAGAAGATTATCAAGGCGGCGGCGCGGATGCAGGATCAGTTTCGTCAATATGCACTGCAGGATATTGTGCGCAAACTGCAGATCGATGAATTGCGGGATAATATTGACGTCGGTCTGATCGGCGATAATCAGGTCGTCATCACCTGCAGTTCCGATCAGCCGAAACTTGCGGTCGACATGGCGACCAAGCTGGCGGAGGTATACCGTGAGCGCAAGTTGTCCGACGAAGTCGCGACATCCCGCGAAAGCCAGGCGTTCACCGATCAGCAGTTGGCTTTGGCGAAGAAGGAGTTTGAAGACGCTGAGAAGGCGTTGGCGGATTTCAAGACTACCTACATCTCCGCCAATCTTCAAGCCGGTATTAGTTCACAAACCAACGTGTCGGCGATTCAGTCTGAGTTGGACGCCACCAATCTGGAGGTTAAAGAAGCGATCGATCGGAAGAACTTCCTGGCGATGCGGTTGGCTGAGGTCGGAATCGACACGATGAG